>JAWXBF010000286.1:0-3025 GCA_034439895.1 Deltaproteobacteria bacterium | reverse complement strand
TTAATTGACAATATTGCAGCAAACGAAGTTTGCCTCGCAGAAAAATCCTCGTTTAGAATCAAACGGCAGCCGCCGATATCCACTACGCATCCAGAGGAACCATTTGTCGAATCACTTTCGTCGAACCGACCCCCGATACGACCGACGGCTAGAGGTACAGGTATTGTCCGAGGGAAAGACCGTCATCGCGACAAGCCAAAACATCTCGCTCGGAGGGATGCTGGTGGAGGCGACCGAAGCGCTCCCCGAACGGACGCCCGTCCTGGTCCGGTTTTCGGTTTCAACCCAGGCGGAATCCATCGAAGTCACGGGCGAGATTCGCTGGGCTGCGACCGCGCAAGGTGGCAGTGTAGAGATGGGCATCCGCTTCAACGGGTTGCGGGCCCGCGAAGTATGGGCACTCAATCGTTTATTCCAGTCTTGAAGTCCGTCGCCGCCATCGCGGCCTTGATGCTGCACGTGTTGCAGCCTCGCGCGGCCAGGGCCGACGAGCTTCGCTTTGCGGTCGTGAACCTGTCGGGCGCGTCGTTGCCGCAAACCGTGGTGGCAAGCGTGCAACGCGAAGTGCAGCGGCTGCGTCCGGGTACGCGGCTCATCCTTGAGGATTCGGTGGTACGGTTGCTCGAAACCGGAGAGACGCCGGAGGTTGCGGCGCCCCGGCTTGTGGAACGCGCTGAAGCGGCGCGTGCATCGGGAGATTGCGCGCTCGCGCTCAACCTTGGCAACGAAGCCGAGGTGTTGTTGCTTGGCTCGGTACCAAGCGCAACGGCCAAGCCGCTCTTGATTCGCGTTTTCGCCACCGCGCTTTTGTGTGCGGAAACGCTGTCTCAGAAAGACACGTTGAACGTCAACGCGCGTCGCCTGAAGGCCATCACCGACGCGCCGCCTGAAGGGTTTCCGCAGGCGGCCTGGGAAGCCCACGTGGCCACCCTGGTCGAGCCAGCCGAGTCAACCGAGCTGTTCATCGACAGCGAGCCCGCGAACGCGCAAATCTCCGTCAATTTTCGCGCCAGCGGTTCCACGCCGCACACGCTCACGGTGTCGCGCGGTGAAGCGTTGATTGAGATTGAAAAGGAGGGCTACAAAAAATCCTTCCGTCGACTGGAAATGCTGGAAAGCCAGAAGCGTACCGTATTTCGTTTGATCGGCATTCGAGCTGACAGAGCCGAGCTGATTGGCTCTGCGCTCAACATCCTTTCCCGGATCACACCGACCGAAAAGCCACTGGTGCTGTCGCAGCTTGCCCAGTGGGCACGCGCGGATCTGTTGGTCTTGCTGAAGATCGAAAACGGCATGCTTCGCATATGGCAATTCGACGCCGATCGGGGCGCATCGGCAACCGAGGTTCTCGACTCGACCTTTGATCCCGATTCGGGGCGCGTGCAGGCGCTTGCAGAGAGAAAAGCGGTCGGTGAAAAGCGGGCCGGATTGCTGTCACCGGGCAAGGCGGGAAAAGAGAATCCGGATCTGAGTGTTCACGCCGACGACGACGAGGAGGGACTGCCCACCACCTTTGCCAAACAGCGACCCACGGGACTGAAGAAGACCCGACCACCCTGGTGGAGTTATATCGTGGCGACGGCCGTGGTTGGTGTGGTCGTTGGGTTGGTCATCGCCGATCAGCCCCGTGCCGCAAGCGATCTGGACATCAAGGCGACCTGGAACGGACCGTAGCCGCTATCGCGAGGAGCCCGCTCGTCGACAGGTAGGTTATTGGCTATCCGGCAAGGGGATGGCGATGCCGCAGTCCTGCGAATCTGGCGAAATCGCCGTCGCATGTCACGAACTCGCAGCCGTGCTCGATGGCAAGCGCTGCGTGGTAAGCGTCGGCAACGATCTTCCCTCGAGCCTTCGCTTCAACGCAAAGGTCAGAAAATATCCGCCAACTGGACAGGCCGTGCGTAAGCGGGCGCGCGTTAACACGAGACCGCAAACGGTCAATGAAGGCGAGGGCATCAGCGGTGTCCGTGGGCGTTTCCCAAATCTTTGGATTCGTCACGATCCTCACGAACCCGCTGGCTCCCAAGTCCGACAAAGCAAATGGCTCTGGACCTCGGGCAAGTCGAGTCAACCAGTCCGCGTATCGATCATGTTCCGGCGACTCTGCGCGATGCGCGTAAATGAGAACGTTGACGTCAGGTATCAGCATGTCGTGATCTTGGCAGACGCAACGATGCCAAGTCTTCGTCCTCTTCGGCTTGCGCTATGTCAAGCGCCGACGGGAAGCGTGCGCCTGGCCGGCCGCGCACGATGAGCTCGAACGGTGGATCCATTTTAGCAGGCGACTCTTTCGTCACGTACGCTGCAAGCGCCTCTGAAATGACGGAACCCACCGTCCTATTCTCTCTTTGAGCAAGACGTTTCGCGCGCTCGAGAGCCTTGGGGTCAAGGTCGACCGTCGTTCGCATCAACCAAGTTTGACAGCAGGCGCATCAAGATGCAAACCATGATGATGAAATCATCAACCCTCGCGCTACAGGCGCACGACGCGTCGAACCATCCCGTGCGGTAGCGCGGGCCACTCAAAGCGGCGCGGTGTTGCCCCGCAGCCAGGCGTCGATCACGTCCTTGCGGAACGTGTCGGCTTCGAGGTGGCCGTAGCTACTGAACGACAATTACATCGCCCCATCGTGTTGCCTCACCGGATAATGTTACCCGAGTGCGGGTGCGAAATCATGGTCTGAATCGGCTGCTTTCGAGACCCCGAAAAGCAGTTGGCTGACTTCTTCTTTGCGCCAAAGTTGAACTCGGCGCTAGAGGGTTCGCAGTTGGTTATTCGGGAAGATTCCCTTATGTTCGTCCTGTAGGGCACTCACCTACGGCGAGGTCGGCAAGATGTTGTTGCAGGGTTTAGCGTTGTTCAGAATCGTTGCGCAACCCGTTCCCGGGGCCCCCGATGACAGGGGGTGCCGGCCGCGTGTTCATACCTTCGACGAACGCCGGAGAAAACGTTGCTGCATCGTCTGGTGCGGACCCATTGGCGCACGTTTCAAAACGATCTGTTGCTTGAAGACCATGCACTTCC
>JAWXBF010000285.1:0-4823 GCA_034439895.1 Deltaproteobacteria bacterium | reverse complement strand
CCGTGGCCGTAAGCGCCCACAGCCGGACCCACCCTCGCTCATCGGCCGTTCACCGACCGGAAGACGCTTGCGGAAGTGCCATTGGCCGTCCTATCCTTACGACAGCTGTGTTCCTGCAGGTGCGGGATCAAGCCAGCCGCGTACTTTGGCATCGACGTATCGACGAGACGGACCTGTGGCCAGATGTAGAGACGCGGTTCACGGAACTTTTTGTCGATGACCAGGGAGTGCGCGTTGGGCCGCATTACTGGGGCCAGGGAGCCTATTTTGAACTCGGCAAGGCGGACGCGGAAATGGGACGTGAGGTATCTTCAAGGCTGAACGCTCCTGGTCCAACCGGGCCAATTCTTCCGTAAGACGGGCCCTCGGCTTCGGTGGTTCGGTGCGGCGCAGATGCGATGACGAAACAATCAACTACGCGGCGACTGGTCACTTCCCTGGCACTGCTGACCATTCCAGCATGGCTCGGGCCGTTCGCTTGGTGGCTCGCGTATCAGCAGTCTGTGGTGCTGAGTTACCTCGGACTCCTGCTTCTCAGTGTCGAGTTGGCATTCGTCCTTCTCGCTTTGTTCGCCGTCGGTGTCATTGTCGCTGGGCCGGTGCTGCTTCTGTTCAGGACGTATCGACCCGGCGCGGTTCTGGCTGTTGGACAGGCCATCCTGTTTCTCGTGTCGTTCGCGGGCGGCCTGTTCTTGGGGCGAGTCGTATGGCGCGACTGTGTCAAAGAGGTGGTCGAACGGGCGGAGCCACTTGTCACGGCTATTCATGAATACACCGACGCACACGGCAATCCCCCAGGTTCACTCGATGAACTGGTTCCCCAGCACATCGCGGCAATTCCATCGACGAGTGTCGGCGCGTTTCCCAACTTCCGGTACGTGGTGGATGAACCGGAACGCTATGACGGCAATCCGTGGGTGCTCCTTGTGATCCCACCTTGTCACCCAATGGGGTTCGACTTATTGATGTACTTCCCCCTTCGGAACTATCCCGATGTCGGCTATGGTGGCTCACTGGAACGGATCGGTGCATGGGCCTATGTGCACGAGTAACGCACCGCACGGCGCCGCAAGAGGCCAGAGGTACGCCATGCCGACATCCTGAGTTGCTGCCGGCCATCCGGCACGCATGGCGCGGCTGACTGGTCATCGATTTGCTGCTCGGCAAGAACAGACTGCACGGAGGTTGAACGCTGATGAGTAACCACCCGGTCTTGGTGCGGCTACAGCTTGTCGCCTGTTCTTCATTGCTCGGAGCGGCGCTGGGGTTCGTAGGTGCTACGATCGTCTGGGAATTCATCTACGCGATCGGGGACCGTGTCGTGTCCGACGCGCCGGGGCTGCGAGCACTAGGTCCCGCAACCGTTGGCCAAGCCCTGTCAGCAAGCTGCACGATCGCGTCATTGACACTTTCTTACAAAACGCCAGCCGTCGAGGCCCGCAGGCATGCGGTAACCCTTCAGGATGGCCGCGACAGTCTTCGGTATCTTGCTGATCAAGCACCTCCTACCGGCGTCGCCGACCGACGCGGCGGACCCGATGGCGGGAGGTACGTTCACGGCGGGGAGTAAGATTCGCACTTTCAAGGTGACCGGAACCGCCGACGCCTTCGCCAACAGCACGGTTGGGGCATCCGATATCGGCGCGGTGAGTCTGACGTCGGTGAAGGGGGACAACGGCGGCACGAAGTTCGGAGTCGTCGGCCACGCGTCGATTCAGGGCGTGACCGTCACGACTCAGGCGTTCACCTTCAACAAGACAGCGGCCACTCCCCAGGGCTTCGGCGACCTCCAGGTGACGATGACTCAGTAGCAGCGGCGGCGTGAGCTGTCCCGACCCGGCTTCCGCAACGGCGCGGAGGACGCCGCTGTTGTTCTGGCGGTAGGCGATGTTGCCGGTGACGTGCACGCTGCCGGAGGCGACGATGGAGGTGCGCGAGTTCTTCGCGCAGGGGTGACAGCCTGGCGCCGCGGGGGCGACCCCGAGGCTCGCTGCGCTCGCCTCGGGGCGTGGCAGGTCTGTAGTGTTTTCTAATTTAGCTTGCTGCGTCTGCAGACGAGGCGGAAGCCGATGTTGTCGGCGCGCATGCTGGCGTCGCCGGGGTCGTGGGCGACGGCGGTGCAGTGGAAGGCGCAATTCGTTGGCTTGCCGCCCCAGATCGTACTGGGCGCGGATTTGCGCGAGCATCCGATCCGCCTTGGGATTCGGGGTGGGCTTGGGCTTCGGGACGGACTTGGGATTTCGGCGAGGTCTGCGGCTGGCCATGTTGGTAACGAACCCTTCGGTGCGGCTGAGACTTTTGTCGTGATTTGTTTTGCGGGAACGATCTGGCAACCGTTTTCTATGGTAATTGAGAACCGCGGCCGTTGCTCAGCGCGACCCACGAAGTTTCAGTTACGCCCCGCTGGCTTCGGCGTAACTGAATCCCGGTGCCTTGCTGCAAATGCGATCCTTCGCTCCTCCCGCCGCAAACACTCTACGCAGTCGTTGCGACAATCGTGCATTCGCCGTTTTCCGCGGCCGGCCGTCGATTCAAGAACTGACGTTGTTATCCATCTCAGACACGCTGGTCAACTCCAGCGCAGCTTCCCACAGGCAGACTGCCAAGTGTAGTGACTAAACGTTAGTTAGAAACTATACGGCGGCACGCTGACCGCGGGACTCCCAAAGTCATGCACGAAGCCCGCCGCAGGAAATTCGACGAAGCACGCCATCGTCGCTGCGAGAAGAACCTCAAATTACGTCAACCAACCTTTCTCCTTGAGGACGGACCAACCTTAATCTGATTCCAAGCGTCGAATGCCACACTTCCGGATGACACACATCAGCCGCACTACAGCGCAGTCTACAATTTTGCTCTTGCCGGAAACTGGATGGATCGGCCACGGATGTAGGCCATCTACTGCGAGAACCCCAAGCCGTTTGTTGACTTTTCGCCGGGCGGGAAGTAGGTTGCTTTCCGCCCACGGCGACTTCCGGCGTTGTCCAGCGCGGATGGAAATTGTGCCTGGCGCCTTGTTCGGCCACCAGTACTTTTCTGGGCTAGGAATGTCCTTCGGGCGTTTAGTCGCGTGAGGAGGCACGGAATGAAACGCCACAACTCGCAGCCGATTTTGCTGACGCACTGGCGAGCACCCGGTGACATCGTCTGTATGACGGCGTGCGTACGGGATCTCGCGCTTAGCTATCCCGGCAAGTACGACATTCACATTGCTGGAAGCTGCCCGACTCTTTGGGAGAACAACCCGCATGTGACAAAAGTCTGGGGCCACGCATACCGCCGGGAATTCCGCGTTACCGGCTGAGTTGTGTGGAGGCGATGCAACAAAGCGGCATGATTAAGCGACACTACATCGCCGCCTTCCACCGAGATCTCAGCAATAAGCTGGGTGTAGACGTCCCTGTGCTGCTTCCCAAGGGCGATTTGCATTTATTGGACGCCGAGCGACTGACGCCCCTGGTCGCTGGTCGCTACTGGTTGATCATCGCTGGCGGAAAGAGCGACATCACAACGAAGATTTGGTCAGCCGCAAGGTTTCAGCAGGTGGTGGACCTGCTACGCGATCACGGAATTCATTGCGTTCAAGACGGCGCTGTTCATCCCGGTCACCACCACCCTGTGCTACATGGTGTGACCAGCCTTGTCGGGAAGACAAACCTCCGCGACGTACTGCGCTTGGTTTATCGCGCGGAGGGCGTGATCTGCCCTGTTACGTTTTTTATGCACGTCGCTGCGGCCTTCGATAAACCGTGCGTCGTGCTGGCGGGCGGCCGGGAGCCGTGGTGGTGGGAAGCGTATTCGGCGGCCGGGCACGTTGGCCCCCGTTGCGTACCGACTCGCGTACCGCACCGGTATTTTCACACCATCGGCTCGCTGGAATGTTGCAAAGACACCGGCTGCTGGAAGACACACGTTGCACCAGGCGGCACCGGTGTCTCTGATCGCACTTGCGTGTCGCCAATTGATGACGGTCACGGACAGGCAATCCCGTTGTGCCTCGGGCTCATCACGGCCGAGGCTGTCGTGGACGCAGTGCTCGGTTACTACGCCAACGGCGCGATAAAAGGGACGGCAGCAACGCCGCACGCAAACCGACCCTCGCGAGAATATCAACTGTCGTTTGATCGCACGCCACCGTAACTTGCCACAGATGGCCACAAACTCGCAAAAACCGTTGATTCGCGGCGCATCAGATCCGACCTTTCAAAGGGCCCTGCGGAACGCCGCCGCAGGACTGATCAAGAGCTTGATCCGCGCTCGTGCGGTACAGGAGCCCGATTTCTTGTGCGAGGGCGACTACGCACGCTGGAAGGTTTCAGACGTGGCAAACGAAATCCATTCGTGCCATTTCTTGCTCCGCTCAGTAAAGCGGTTACGAGAAACCTTCGACCTTCAGTTCCTAGCTTATCCGAATTCCGTGCCTGCGCCTGGATCGAGCCCCGATGAGGATAGTATCGAGCAGCTACTTGAGCAAGTGGCAGCGTTCATTCATGGCAACCTCGACGACGCCATCCAGCGCGCCATCGACGGAAATACAATTGACCGTGGAGCACCGTATACAGAGGATTGCTCTCCGGCAAACGCAGACAACAATAATCACGCACAGCATCTTCGTTCATGGCGCCTCCTGCCAGACCAGGTGATCATTGTGGGCGTGATCCGTCAGCCAGCAATTCAGTTCCGTCGAGGCATTGCGGATACAAGTCGCCCACATCAGTATTTCAGGCATTTCAAGGGCGCTGAGCGGTATTCTTTCCTTCCGCAATTCAACGTCGTCGTACCGCACACCAAACGCGAGTCGCAAGCTGTCGGCATAGATTCTG
>JAWXBF010000284.1:0-11391 GCA_034439895.1 Deltaproteobacteria bacterium | reverse complement strand
GGGCCGGCGGTGGCGGGGGTGGAATGCTCGGGCGGCTGGGAACCACCACGCCATGGCCGCACTGCGCACATGGGTGCACCGCTCCCGGGCTGGCCGATGAAACCTGCTCCCGACCACATTGCGGGCATTTTAACTTGATGGACGCCACGAAAGCCGAATTGAGTGTATCGCAGGTTGGCAGTCTGGAAAGACCCCTTCCCCGAAGGATCTTCGGAACTTAGCGTGGGCGGCTTTAGCGGGGCTGGGTCGTGTTGCACACTCAGGCCGCTTCTCACCCGCGCGACTTTTGTGGGCGGAACGGCGTGACCCAGCGAAGAAATGGACCCACGTCGCGGGTCTGGACCCAGACCTTGCCGCGCCCCTCGAAATCAACGACAAGACCCTCGCCACCAAAAAGAAAAGTTTTGATCTTCGAGCCGGGGCGCAATCCAGGCATCACAGACACCTTGTAACCAAGGGTATCCTCGAACGCGACCACGTAACCCGTGTCGACGACCAACCCATCGACGACGTCGATCTCCATGATCGCGCCATAGGCGTTGAAGAACACGTCGCCGTCACCCGAGGCCTTGAGCAACACCAGTCCCTGGCCGCTGAAGAAACCTTTTGCGCCTTGCCACTTGCCCGAAATGTCGATGCCGTCACTGTGTGCTACAAATGCTCCGCGTTGCAACATCAGGTGGCCGCCGCGCAATCGATGGTGAACCATGTCACCCGCCGGACCCGGCGCCAGCGTCACCTCGCTGTCTTGCGACGCCGTGAACGTATTGACGAGTAGGCTTTCACCGCCGAAGAGACGTCCCACCGAGCGACCAAAGCCCCCGCGAAATCCCGATTTCATCTGCACACCGGGCGTCATGGTCGCCATCGCACCCGGTTCGGCGAAAACTTTTTCTCCCGCACGCAACTTCACGCCGAGAATCGAAAAATCAGGGCGCTCGAAGATCTCGAACGCGAGCTTGCCCTCGGTTGAGGTCGAGGTCTTGCCGAGCGGTGCGTGAACGAAACTGGTTTCGGTCATGTTTAATATCCTTGCCGCTAGCGCGCTTTCAACAGAGGGCCCAACAACTTGCCGAAGCTGGGTGGGTTGTGGCTCTGGCAGTAGAGTTTGCCGCGGCCCTTGAACTTGCACACGAGGCCTTCACCGCCGAGGAAACTGCCTAGCCAGCTACCCGCCGATTTGCCGATGGAAAAACCCAGCGTGTCCTCGAATGCAACGATGTGTCCGGTATCGACCGTGTAGGCGCCATCAACCTGCACTTCGTAGATAGCGCCAAAGCTTGAAAGCAGCACGTCGCCGGTACCGGAACATTTCACCCAGAACATGGTTTCGCCCGAGAAAATGGCCTTGCCGAAGCCCTGCCAGGTGGCATCAATCTCGACATCCGAGCCCGACGCCAACCAGCTTGAGCCTTGAACCACCAGGTTCCCGCCTGTGAGTTTGTGTGATACGATATCGCCCAGCAAGCTGGGTCCGATGATCAACGACTGGTTGTTTGTTTTTGCGGTGAAATGGTTGAGAAAGAAACTCTCGCCCGCGAACATGCGCTTGAGGCCTTTCAAGACGCCGCCACCGCCTCCGCGTTTACGGGACGCGGTCTCGACACCGAGAGACGTCGACATCGCTATCATCGCGCCCACTTCGCAGGTGATCGATTCGCCCTCATCAAGGGTGATGCGCGCCACCGATGCAGCAGGTCGACACAAGATCTCGGTTCGCATGGCTCGCTTTGTTCCTAGTGTAGGTGCGCGTTGGTCCAGGCGGCGAGTCCGCCCATGGAACGGGATTGCAAATACACACGGCCTTCACCCCGGATTTTGCTGACGAGTCCTTCGCCACCGAAGAAGCTCGAGAAGATGCCGCCGGCCATGCCCATGTGGATCTTCAGGGTTGGCTCGTAGGCCACAAGATGTCCCGTGTCGACGACTAACTCGCCTGTGATCTCGCGGGTGAAGATGCCGCCGTAGGCGCCGAACCAAAGCTTGCCGGTGCCGCTGGCCTTCAAACGAAACAGCCCCTCTTTGCCGATGTAGCTGCCAAAGCCTGCCCATCCGGCAGTCAGCTTCACCCCTGGTTCGCAGGCGACAAACGCACCCGGCTGCAGAAACACCGTGTTGCCGTTCAATTCAATGCATTCCATGTCGCCCGGAAACGGCTGCGTCAGGATCACCTCGCCCTCGCTGTCGGTCGAGAATTCATTCACGAACATGGATTCCTGTCCGAAGACGCGACGGATCAACGCGTTGAAAAAGCCACCGGCCCAACGTGCGCGCATCGCCACCGTCGAACTCATGCTGGCCATCGCGTCGGATTCCGCGATGAGGGAATCACCCCTTTCAAGTTGCACCCGAATGTTGGCGAAGGCGGGGCGGTGGCGTATCTCGGTTTGCATGGATCGTTTTCCTTGCGTGGCTAGGGCGCCGTTGCGTCGGGGGCATCATCGGCCCGCGGGACGCCGCTGTCTACCCCGGCGCTTTCGGGTTTGTATTCTGCGGTCAGGCTTGGATTGCCGGCGCGTTTGACGACCGCTTCCCAGTCGATTTCCCACGCGACCGCTTTGCTCGGGCCAAGCTCTTTCCACCGTTGCTTGATCGTCGCACGCCGTTCCGTGAGTTGTGGATGGGTAGACAACCATTGCAACACCTCGGGCACATCGCCGTGCTCTTGCTCCAATACCGCGAAGAATCGCTCAAGGCCGCTGCCATCGATGCCCGCACCGTGGGCCATGAGAAGGCCTTCCATGTCCGCTTCGGTTTCTTGTTCCCGGCCGTAACTCGTGATGAGTCCCTGTTGCGCGATCTCGGTGACGAACGCCATCAAGCCTCCGAGGTCGCCAACCATGATCTGCAAGGCGACGATGATACCGGCGGATTGCGCGATCCGTTGCAGACCGTGCCGCAGCGTTGCGTGCGCCATTTCGTGGCCAAGTACGCTTGCCACCTGATCGGGGTCGGAGGCTTTGCGAATCAAGCCGGTAAACACCACGATGCGACCGCCTGGTAAACAAAATGCGTTGACGATCGGCGCGTCGATAACCGTCACACGAAATGCAAGTCGCTTGCCCGCGAAGGACTTGCTCTGCGGTGCCAGGCGATCCGCCATTTTCTGGATTGCACCGACCACCACGGCATCCTTGACCTCGGGTCCGTGTTTGTCGATCGCCGACCAGGCCAGCTCGCCCATCTTCTCGTCGACCGAAATGGGCAAGGCGCGAACGGCTGCGTTTCCAGCGCGGGAGAAGGCCTGGTAACCGGCAAATCCGAGAATTGCCGCGACGGACAGTCCGACGAGCCAATGGCGTCGCGTGCGCGCTCGTTTGCCACCCTCCGTGGCGTTCAGGGTCGAAAGCGCACTGGCAACGCGGTCACCCCCGCTTGCGGCGAGGGTAGACAGAAACTGCTTCTCCTCGCAGAAGATTGTTGTGCTGCGATTCGAATCGCGGCAGAAAACCATCCGACCGCTGGCGCCGCCCTGCTGGAGGGAACAGTCTGCAAAGCCGATGCGAAACGTTTCGCCGCCCGCGCTGTCGGGAACCCGCGCGGAGATCCCATCGGCGTCGATGACGATGGTCGCACCGGCTCTACCACCGGGCAATTGGGTGTGAAATACGCCTCCCTGGAATGCTTGGCTTTTCACGGGCGAACGCAGGATAGCGCGAAAATTTGCGGACGTTCGACGGTGTTTCCATGGCGGTGGAGGCGGACCCTGACGGCGAAAAAGCGCCAAATCATCGAAATCATGCGATTGAATGGGCAAAGGTCTCCCGCCGATGGTTGTCGCGGCCCGGGCGGGAGCGTATAAGTCCTTCGATGCCTCAGAATGTAACGTTGCAGGACGTCCTCGACCTTTACGAATCGCCGATGCCGACCCTGATTCGGCGGGCCCAGACGGTTCATCTTGAACACCATCCCGAAGGGGAGGTGCAGCTCTGTACACTCCTGTCGGTCAAGACCGGCGGATGCCAGGAAAATTGTTCGTATTGCCCGCAGTCGTCGCACTACGAAACGACGATCGACAGCGAGCGCATGATGAAGGTGGACGAGGTTCTTGCCGCCGCGAAGCTGGCCAAGACAGCAGGTGCCACGCGGTTCTGCATGGGCGCCGCCTGGCGCGAGGTCAAGGATGGCCCCGCCTTTGATGCCGTCGTCAACATGGTGCGTGGCGTGCGGGAAGAGGGCCTTGAGGCGTGTGTTACGCTTGGAATGTTGACCGAATCGCAGGCCGGACGCCTCGCCGAGGCAGGACTCACCGCCTACAACCACAACCTCGATACGTCGCGAGAGTTCTACGGGAAGATCATCACAACCCGAACCTACGATGAGCGCTTGACCACGCTATCCAATGTTCGCAAGGCCGGTGTGACGGTTTGTTCAGGTGGCATCATTGGCATGGGCGAATCCATCAAAGATCGCTGCGCAATGTTGATGACGCTCGCTAATCTCGATCCCTATCCCGAAAGCGTTCCCATCAACGCACTGGTGCCGGTCGAGGGCACGCCGCTTGCGAACCAGCCGCGCGTCGATCCGCTGGAACTTGTTCGCATGATCGCCACCGCACGCATCCTGATGCCGAAGGCCCGCGTGCGCCTGTCCGCAGGTCGAACCGAGCTTTCGCGTGAAGCACAGCTTTTGTGTTTCCTGGCCGGTGCGAACTCGGTTTTCTACGGAGAGAAATTGCTCACCACCGGGAACCCGGACATTGAAGCCGACCGGGCGTTGTTGCGCGACACCGGTTTGCGCGCTGCTGTCTGATTTCGATTGCCCGCAGCGCATGACACGGTTATCCCTTGAGTTCATTGCCGTGGCGCAATCGCCGAATGTTTTCCCGGTGACGAACGATGATGAGCACGGTCGAGGCAATCGCGAAGGTCAGGTTTGCGGGGTGTCCCAGTCCAAGTAGGATGAGCAAGACGGGAAAGGCCAGAGCACCCATCATCGAGCCAACCGACGACAGCCGCAGGGGTAAATAGATAGCGAGGTAAAAGAGGAATGCTCCCAGCGCAGGCAAGGGCGCGATGCCAAGTGCTGCGCCGAGTGCCGTCGCGACACCCTTGCCACCTCGACCACGCAGGAAGATGCTGAAAATGTGTCCAACGACCGAGGCGATTCCGGCGATGGCCACCGGCCATTCCTGTTCGGGCATCAGCATCCGAGCACCCACGACCGAAAGTGCGCCTTTTCCTGCATCAACCAGCATGACAAGTACGGCGTAGCGACGCCCCAGCGCACGGCCGACGTTGGTGGCACCGACGTTGCCACTACCGACGGTGCGCAGATCGATCCCCGCACGGCGCGCCACGATAACGCCGGTCGGAAACGAGCCGAGGAGGAAGGCCGCAACTGCAATGGCTGTCGTGAACACGATGTTGCTTCATGCTATCACATGCGACGTGCAGCCCTGGCAAACCCTGGACAAGGTTAAAACCAACGAGGGCGTTCTCGAATTGCGCCAGCGTGGGGAGAAGGATTTTCTAATTACGATCGGGGGGCGCGTGCTGATGACGAGTGCAAGCCACCGTTCAGAGGATGCCCTCGCGAACGCGGCCTGTGATGCGATTGCAAAAATTCCCACCCCGCGCGTGTTGCTGGGCGGGCTCGGCATGGCATTCACCTTGAAGGCTGCCCTGCTTCGCCTGCCGAAGAAGGCGGTTGTTGATGTCGTCGAGCTGAACCCGACCGTCGTGACCTGGTGTCGGGGACCCCTGGCCCTTCTGACCCAAAATGCGATTACCGACCGACGGGTCAACGTGATCACGGCCGGCGTGGCCCGCGTTGTCTCGACGGCGGTGGCTGGTACGTACGACGCCATTGTGGTGGATCTATACGAGGGTCCGCACAACAATCGCCCGGGCGATCCGTTGTACGGCACAGCCGCGATCAAGAGTGCGTGGAAAGCGCTGCGTCCGGACGGAGTGTTTGCGGTGTGGTCGGAAGAGCCCGATCGCATTTTCGAGGACCGAATGAAAGACGGAGGGTTCGTCCTCGAGCGGTTGCGCAGTGGCACAGGCCGGGTTCACTCGGTCTATCTGGGCGTGCGACAGATTGTGCGAGGTAAGCGTCCTGAAGTGAAGCGGAAGCCGTGATGGGTGACGGATCACGAATCACCGCCGACGCACTCATCGCGCAATACGACGGATTCTTGCTCGACGCTTATGGCGTGTTGCTTCACGGTGCGGGGCCTCTCGAAGGTGGCGCGGCATTTCTCCGCAAGCTGGATCGCGCCGGCAAACCGTATTGCATCATCACCAACGACGCCTCGCGCTCGATCGCGAATAGTGTGACGCGGTATCAAGGCTTTGGGCTTCCCATCGATGCGACGCGACTCATCACGTCAGGCTACCTGTTGAACGAGTATTTCGCCGACAACGGCCTACAGGGCAAACGGACGATCGTGCTTGGCACCGAAGATGCGGTGCAATACGCCGTCGAGGCCGGGGGCGTGATTGTATCGTATGACGACGAATTGGTCGAGGTGATCGTGGCTGCCGATGACTGGGGTTATCCGATGTTGCCAACGTTGAATTCGGTGGTGACGACGCTTTTGCGACGGCTTGGGCGCGGCGAGCACACAGCCCTGGTCGTGCCGAATCCAGATCTCGTCTATCCAAAAAAAGACGGCTTTGGTATCACCGCCGGGGCCATTGCGAGGATGATTGAAAGCATTCTGCAACTGCGCGATCCGGCGGGTGTGAACACCTTCGTTCCACTCGGAAAACCCCATGCGCCGATCTATCGCGCGGGCATGCAACGATTGGCACTTCCTCAGACCGCGCGGATCGCGATGGTCGGCGATCAGTTGCTTACGGACGTGCAGGGTGCGAACGATTTCGGCATCGATTCGGTGTTGATTCTGACGGGCGTGTCCACGGAAGCGGATATTCTCAGGCTCGGGATTAAACCGAAGCACGTACTGGAAAATTTATTGGGATAGATAGGCGAATCGGTGGTGAACGCTGCGCTGCGTCGCGACGCGGCGAGTCGACTCGACCCGCCTCGTCAAGATTGAACGCTTGCACGAAAGGACTGGCCGCCATAGCTTCGATAACGCATGGCCAATCGTGCAGGCATAGGGATCGCGAATCGACGAGCAGGGGGGGCGTCGGGCGCGTCCGTTTCGAAAATGGCGATGATGGCTTTGGTCGTGGGCCTCGGATGTTCGGGACCGCAGCCCGCGCCCGAACAACCGGTTCCGGCTACCTGCGAAGGTGATACGATTGCCCCGCTGCCTCTGGCACGACTCGGTGCCACCGCCTACGAGCGCGCGCTCCGATCGCTTTTTGGAGATGAGGCCATCAATGCCATCGCATCGACCCAATCGACCTTTCGGCCCGTCGCGATCGGCTCTTACGATAGCCACCTCGGTCCGGTGACTGCGGGCGAGGTTGAGGCGCAATTCGAGATTTCAAGTGCTGCTGCACTGGCCGTGATGGCGAGTCCTGCGGCGCGGGCTCGTTTGCTTCCGTGCCTTGTCGACATCGAAACGCAGGACGCCGCCGCGGTGAAAATGTGCGTGGTCGCATTGGCCGACCGACTGGGAACGCGGGCCTTGCGGCGTGCGTTGCAACCCGAGGAGCTTGCCCGGTTTAAAGCAAGCTATGACATTGGCGCGGTCGATGGTGTTGTGGACGGATTCGTCACACTGATAAGCGCCATCGTCATCGATCCAGAATTCCACTACTTCCTCGAATTTGGAACGACCGATGGCCACGAACGGCTGTCGCCGAACGAAGGGGCGGCGCGATTGGCGCGGATCCTGTGGGACGATTTCCCGGATGACGCGTTGTTGGCTGCCGCTGCGACGGGTTTCGGTGCGCCAAGCTGGGACGCCGAGATTGACCGCATGTGGACCGATCCGCGAGCCCGCCACGCGCTTTCCCGGTTTGTGTTCGACTGGCTTGAGCTTGATCATGTGCCCTTGCCCCTTTCGGTGTGGGCACCGACTTCAAATGAAAGAACCGCCCTGCGCCTCGCAACCATCAACGAGGTCGAGGACTTTTTCACCGAAGGTGTTTTCGACAGGGCCGGGACGTACGTCGATCTGCTCCTTGATTCAGGTGCGCGCATTGCGAATCCAGCGCTTGCGACGATCTACGGGGTCCCGCCCGATTCCAAGGATCCCGTCGTCCTGCCCGCGGAATACGGCCGCGCGGGGCTTTTGACCCGGGTCGGCTGGCTTTCGACATCGGTTATCCCGGGAACCAATGCCGGAAACTTGGTCAAGCGGGGAGCGCGCCTGGCCCGATTTCTGTGTGACGAAATCCCGCTTCCGGATCCCAGCATTGCCGGCGCGATACGGCCCGTCAACACCCGCGACTCGCCCGAGCAGCCGTTGCGCGAAAGGTTCAGCCGCCTGACGAAGGACACGCCGTGTAACGGCTGTCATGCGACGCTCGAAGCTTTCGGCGCCCCTTTTGGGCACTACGGCGCGATGGGTGAGTGGATCGTGACCGAGTCCAATCGCGTGGGGGCCGTAACCCACGCCGTTCCGATTGCAACCGACGCCGAACTTATCATCGACGACGTGGTGATCCCCGTCAGCGATGGGCATGATCTCTCGGAACGCATCGCCGCAAGCACCGCAGGACCGAAGTGTCTCGTCGAACAAATGGTGCAACGGCTCTTTGGCCGGCAGGTGCAATCCTCGGATCGATGCCTCGTCGATCGTTTGACGCTGGCGCTTTTGCCGGATGATAGTGGCCATCCGGGGACGATCGAGAACATGATCAAGTTGGCCCTGAAATCCCCAGAGTTTTGGCATCGTGCACCCGATCCCGAAGGGATACCGTGAAGACGCCGTTTCATCTCGGGCGCCGACAATTTTTGCGTGGAAGCGCAGGGGCGGCGCTCGCCATCCCGTCCTTGCCGTCGCTTGTAGAGGCCGATGCGGCCGTGGCATCCGCGTCAAGAAATTTCATCAGCTTTCGAGTGACCAATGGGTACTACGGTTCGTTTTGGTATCCGTCGGAAGCGGCGTTGAGAAAAACCGGAAACTTCGTTTCCGTGGGTCCCAATGTTCGGCGAATGAGCCTCGCCGAGATCCCGGGACCGATCTCGCCATTGCTCGACGCCTCGTTTGATCCGGTTCGCGGCAAGATCGCCTTGCTCCGGCACATCGACAAGCTGGACGGCGCAAATCACGCCCCGACGAGTGGCCTCATGGGGTGGAGCTTCAAGGGCGTTTTGCCGAATGATCTGCGCGGACTGCCACCCTCGATCGACAAGTTGATGGCGGCCCGGATTTTTGGTGGCGCGGTGTCGCCTCTGAACCTTGCGATTGCCAATTCCAGCACGGGTCCGTCCTGTTCCACGTCGGTGGCCGATTCCGGCGAGGTGCTCTTTGAAGCCGGTCTCTATCCCCATCAGGCCTTTGAAAAGTTATTCGGAGCAAGGCTTGCCGAGCCGGCTCTGGTCGCGAAGCGCTTGCGTCACAAACAAGCCCTCGTGGATCGGGTTTTGCCGCATTATCGCGCGGTCGCCGCGAACCCCCGTCTGTCGATGGCCGATCGCCAACACCTCGAACGCCACGTCGATCACATCAGGGATCTGCAATCGCGTTTATCCCGGCAAATCGTTGAATGCACGCCGCCCCGGGCCCCTGAGATGTTTGGTCGCACACCCGAATCGATTGATGCGGCGGGGGCCGCACTCATTGATCTCACGGTCGCGGCGTTGCGCTGTGGTCTCACGAACATCGTGAACCTGTATTTTGATCCGGATAGCCTGCTAACGGGACCCTTGCATGGAGTTGAGAACGGCCACCACGCGGCCTCTCACGATCCGGGTGCCGTTGTGGCCGTATACAATGCCGTGAAGTGGAGCACGCGACACTTGTCCATGTTGTTGTTGCGGCTTGATGCCGAACGCGATGGAAACACCGGCAAGTCGATGCTTGATGCCTCACTCGTGTTCTTCAACAACGAAATCGGCAATCAGCAAGGACAGTCCGGCTTGCGCCTGATAGGAGACATCAACCATCACGGTCTCGATGCTCAGGTGCTGCTGGCAGGCAGTTGCGGCGGGGTGTTACGAATGGGTGATCTGCTCGACTTCGGGACCGAATACCGCCGGCCGCGCTACACGTCGCAGATCGGAACAGCCTACAATCGCGTGCTCATCACCTGCATGTTGGCGATGGGCCTTACGCCACAAGACTGGGAGCAGAACGGACAGCCTGGCTACGGCGATCTCCGTGGTGTGGATCCGCTGCTGTCGCCACCGGACAAGACCGTCGTTGGCGATATGCGTGCGATGTTGCCGGGCCTTGGCGTGTAAAAGTCGTCATCCGCATCGAACAGGTAGCGCAATCCCTGATCTCGTTTCGATCCCAGTACTCTGCTTCGTAAGGCGTGACACGAATAATGCACAAGCGCGGATCAGTTTGCCCTTTGGGGAACCAGACTTTCCAGACGTCGGAGCAAAGGCGCGCGACCAGAGCCGGATCTCTTGTGACTATGGCTCTGCCGTTTAGCGAGACGAACCGGCTGCGATCTTGAAAGGTCAGAGTCACGTCATCGTTCTTCCTTGTCTCAAGGGCTTTTGGCGAATCGCTCGTCGTCACAAAATACAGGAACCGCTCGCTTGACTTGCCATTCGAAACACGCGTCGCTTGGGCATTCAGTCCGCCCTTCGCAAGCATCATCGGTCTCCCATGAAATCCGCCGCTGATTCCGTGTGTAACCAACATCGCGGTTTCAATCTCGTTGAGCATCTCTAGCAACTGCTCCCGGTCTTCGTCCGCGCTTCGGTGGAAATCTTGCGGATATGGTTGTTGTTGCTGTTGCTGTTACATATCCCGCAGTGGAGCAAGAGACGTACCAGTATTGGGGTGTGCTTAATCTAAAGCGGTGCTGCTTCCTTGGTTTCGACTAGAACACGTTCGCGTGGATTGGTTCCTTCGAGTTGCCAGTGTTTCGTTTGCATGGCTGCGCCAATCGAAAGCAAGGTGTCTTGGTTGAAGATCCGTTTCACTTTTGGGAAAAGATCTTGTTCCTCCTCTTCGACATGGTGCTCGACCTGCTCCTGCAACACTTTGAGCTTGGCGTCGAACGTTTCTTCCCCGGCTCGGAGGCCGAGCAGGTCAGCAATCACCCTTTTGATGCCCAGATGCTCTTCGAGCGACTCCAGCAAAATATCCTCGGTTCGCTTGTCGCGAACAGCCGGATAGAAGTGCATCTCCTCGATCGCAGTGTGCATCGCAAGCTGATCGGCGATTTTCTTGAACACCGCCATTTTGCCGGATGATTCCGTCTGGGATTCCAGTTCGGCGAACAGCGCCTCAACGTCGCGGTGCTGACTTTTCAGCAGCTCGATAGCGTCCAGCCGCAACGCATCGTCGGACTTCTTCCCGTCCTTCTTCCCGTCCTTCTTCCCGTCCTTCTTCCCGTCCTTCTT
>JAWXBF010000283.1:0-46383 GCA_034439895.1 Deltaproteobacteria bacterium | reverse complement strand
CGGACGTGATTGAACATCCAGTCGAGATCCCGGGCGTTATTTTCTGGGGCCTCAAGAAGACAGCCGATCCCGCTCGACTCGTCGAGCAGTTTATCGGCCGGAATGCCACGATGCGCGTCCAGGTGTCACCGCACCTCATGATTCACCGTGGAGCGTTCGCACAATTGTTCGGAAGCGACGCCATCAGGGCACTCGAGGCACAGCCGAGGGTCCAGGACCTTGTCACCGGACCCGGCGCCGGAACCGCAGCGGCCGCCCTTGATGCGCTCTTGTTGTGTGAACTTGCCGCCCTCAAGGCCCAATCGTCTGACGTGGCGACAACCGCCGCACACGCCGGGCCTTTACCCGATCCCGAGACCGCGCGCGCGCGCGATGTGGCCGAACTCCGACAACGCGTTGAGCTGCAGGCCGAGATCTCGGCTGCCATTGCGACCACCCTCGCGCTCGATCCGGATGATACGGGCGTCGGAAATGAGGACGGCGCGCCCTCAAACGAGTTCGACATTGCGAGCGAATCTGGCGTCATTTCGATCGACGCCCTTTCCAACCTCCGGCTGCAACAAAGCGAGTCCCAAGATCCGAAGGAAAACACAAAGCCGGCGGCATCGATCGGCGCCGCCGAAGCCGAAGGTATTTTGCGCGAGTTCCTGCGCATTCACGGCAAAAACCTGTACGACATCCTTGAGGTCGATCGCGCCGCAAACGCAAACCATGTTTTGACTGCGTTTGAGACCAAGCGACGAGAGCTTCAGACCATCACGGCACCTGACGCTGAAAGTGCCAGTCGAATCCAGGAGATTCAATTCACCTATTCGCACGCCTTCCAGGTTCTGTCGGATCCCAAGTTTCGACGCGCCTACGATGAAGACCAGCATGCAGAAGCACGCAAGGCAAATTTGCTAGAAGGCGAGATGGCATTCAATGAAGGGCGCCGCCTGTTCAAGGAGGGCCTTACCGCAAAGGCCGTGGTCGCGCTTGAGAAAGCCATACAAAGCGCACCCGACCAGGCGCAGTACAATGCGTGGTACGCTTGGGCACGTTACTCGACAAAGTCGGCGACGGCAGCCACCACACGCCACGCTTTTGATCACGCCATCACCCTCGATCCAGAATGCGTGGACGCACAGGCATTTTTGGGTGCGATGTCGGCCGCCGAACATGACGAAACCACGGCACGAGCGGCGCTCGAACGGACGCTCGCCCTCGATCCCACGCGGCTCGATTCGCTCGCATTGCTCGAGACGTTGCTGTCCGAGACCGGTGAATTCCACGTGACCGAACAACTGTACCGACACTTGATTCAGGCCGTCGATCCCAGGCACGTCCCCGTCCTTGCCTCCCTCTGGAGAGGGCTAGCCAATCTGTACGAATCCGAGTTTGAAGACCTGGCCGCCGCACGCACCGCATACGAAGTGGCAGCCCGGCTCGAACCCCGCAATGCGGAGCTGCAGCGCAAAGTCGTCGAGCTCGGCGCTCAAGAACTCGATCGCTGGAAAGACATATCGCGCGCGATGGCCTCCGAGTGGCACCTCAAGCCCGCCGACGCAACCCTCGGCACGGCGCTTTTCAACCTCTACCGCCGCGTCGGCAAGCGCGACGGCGCAGGCATCGTTGCAACCGCCATGGTCATTCGCAACGCGGCCACCGCAATCCATCGCGAGATTGCCGATCGCCATCGGCCCCGCAAGTTGCAACGGCTGAATCAACCGTTGGACGCCAGCACGTGGTCCAAGATTCGCCATGAAGACGAGAACGTCCTCATCGAAACGCTGTTTTCCGCGCTCACCGCTTCGGGGTTGCTACCGTCGGTCACGCCACAACAGGCCGGACTTGCGGGTGCGCGACCGCTTTCGCGTTCGACCTTTCCTGAACCGTTCGGCTCCATCTTCGACTACGTTTCCCGTAGCCTCGGGATTGTGTCCGGAATACAGGTGATGGTGGGTGGCACCGGACGGGACATACAGCTATTGCCAACCCAGCCCTTCACCTTGCTGGTCGGACCCGAGTTGATTGGATCGTCGGAGACGATTGAAATAGCTTTCCGATTGGGACGCGCTCTGTCATTCGCAACACCAAGCCGAATTGCGGCAGCATCGCGAACCGGCCGACACCTTCGACCCTACCTCGTCGCGTGCATGGCACATGGCCTCAAAACGGTGTCATCAAGCGAACCCGAGGTGCTGGCGATCCTCGAAAAAATTTCCGCCGCGCCGGAAGATATCCGCAACAAGCTGGGCGACATTGGCGCGCGCATCGTCCGCGAGCGCAAGGCACTGAATCTTTCGGCCTGGACACGTGCGGTGCGACGAACCGCCGCACGGCTTGGTATGGTGATCAGCCGAGACATTCAAACTTCGGCACGCATCATCGGCGAGGTCGAAGACTTTGAGTCCCGTGAGGCGTTGCTCGACTTCGCCGTATCACCCGAACACCTCGAGTTGCGTTCCCTTCTGGGAGCCATCGTGGCGGGGCCTCCGCCCATATCGGGAGATATCAGCAACCGCCGACAAGCCGAGCGTGTAGACCTCGAGATCGAGATCGGCATGGAATCGGATACCAACTTTTATACCGGAATCATGCAGGACATCAGTGCCGGTGGCGTCTTTGTCGCAACCCACAACCTGCACAAGATCGGCGAAAAAATGCGAATCGAGTTGCGCCTACCCGGGACCCCACACCCGCTCGTCGCACACACGGTCGTCAGCTGGATCCGCCAGGAATCGAACGGTTCGGCAGATGAGCCAGCGGCCGGAATGGGATTGCGTTTCATCGCACCCGATCCGGCACTTGTTGCGGCCTGCAACCGCTTCATGGAACAACGGGAATCGGTGTTCTACGACACGGAATGACGGTTTCACGTCAAGCTTTTGGCGGAATGCCATCTGGGTTAGTGGCGTTCAAAAAAAAGTATTCTTTGGCCTAAACCGATGCGCAAGTCGGACCGATTCTTGAAGGACCAAATGATTTCCCTGGTCTCGCACGAATAGGAATTTGCGCCATGAAACTTACCTTGCCCTCACAACACCGCTCACAGGGGAAACGCGCACTTGCGCAGGGCCAGGTGGATCGCGCACTTGTCGAATTTTCGGATGCTTCACGCGAAGAACCCACCGACGCACGGAACTTCCTGCATCTGGCGCAGGCCCACATTCGCAAGGGCAACGGCGCTGCGGCCATCGACGCCTACCGACAGGCCGCCCGCATTCACACTGCGCAGGGTTTCTTTCGCCACGCAGTGGCGATCTACAAGAACATTCTGACGCTTTCCCCTGGCGATATCGATTCGCACCGCAATCTGGCACAGCTCTTCGCTGGCCTCGGACTTCTCTCGGACGCGACCGCTCAATACGAATACGTATTGCAGTCCTCGCATCTCGCCGATCGCTCGGCAGAAGCCTTCGAGGCGCTTCGTTGCATCGTCGAGATGAACCCAACCGACGCACGCATTCACTTGCGGTTCGTCGACATGGCCTTTGCCCTTGGCAAACGACCCGAAGGCATGCAGCGGTTGCGCTCGGCCGCCGCCCTTCTGAAATCCTCCGGGCGCATTGACGAGTTCCTGCGCATTGGCGAACGCCTGCTGCAGGAGGAGCCCGAAAACAAGGCGCTCGCCCGCGATCTGGCCAAGGGCTACATTGTGCGTGGCAACGGTCGCTTTGCACTCGCCCGGCTTAAAATGTGCTACGACGATGCACCCGGCGACGTCGAAACCCTCGATCTGCTCACGCAGACCTTCGAGCTTCTTGGCGAGCGCGAAAAGGCAATTTCACTTCTGAAAGCCCTCGCCGAAATCCATCGTGAGCAGGGACGCTATCCGCAATCGCAGGATGCGCTTCACCGGGCGCTCGACCTCGAACCTGCCAATCACGATCTGCAATCGCTGTTGACCGAAACCACGCGAAAGCGGCGGGTTTCGGAGGTCGAGATTGCGATCGATCTCGACGCTCCGGTTTCTGTGTTCGATTCGGGCATTCCGCGGGCGGTGGTTCCCGAAAGTGAAACCCTACAAAGCCACATGCCAGAGTTCATCACATCTCAGGAACTGAAGGCCTACGATCCGTCACCCGTCTTTGACCTCTTCCCGGTCAACGATGCCCGCAAACTTGTGGCCGAGTGCCAGCAACTTGTCGAGAAGACCGCCGATCGGCTGCGTAAGCTCGTGGCCCTCTTGCCTTCCCAGCTGAGTTCGCGCGATCTCATCGATCATGCGAGTGACGCCCTGATACCGGGAAGTGAACTGGTCACGGAATTGTCCATCCTGGCCGAGTCGCTTGCGCGCAACGACTGGGTCAACGAACTGGCTCAGCAGAGCAACCGCACGCGGGCCTACTGACGATTGCGCCAGAAAGCAAGAGGACCCACCGAACGGGGTGATTTCCAGACCCCTGTGGCGCTGGCGCAAGACGTAACGGCTTGGTTGCAGCGCCGCGGGCTCTCGCCGCTGACCGTGGTTGAACCAACCTGTGGACGCGGCACGTTCCTGCAAGCCGCGCTTGCGTGCTGGCCAAAGCTTCAAGTGGCCCTCGGTGTCGAACTCAGTCGGGAGTATGTCGCCGAAGCAAATCGCAACGTCGGAGCTGCACGCAGCATCAGAATCCTCGAGGGAAATTTCTTCGCGTTCCCCTGGCGAGAACAGTTGTGTGAACTCCCCCAACCCATGCTGGTGCTCGGCAATCCGCCCTGGATCACCAACAGCCAGCTAATGGCGATGGGTAGCACAAATCTTCCCGTCAAAAAAAGTCAAAAGGGAATGAGCGGACTTGCCGCGAAAACAGGCCGCAGCAACTTTGACATCTGTGAAAGCATGATCGAGACCATGCTTTCATGGCCCGAGCCTGGAAGCCTCGCGATGCTTTGCAAGGGCCAGGTCGCGCGCCGGGTACTCGCACAACTCTTTGCGAGCGAGAAGAATCCCGAGCGAGCGCCGGTTTGTGCGTTCGTCCACATTGATGCCAAACAGCACTTCGGAGCCAGCGTCGATGCAGGACTATTGTGGATTGATCGGTTGTCCATCGCCGAGTGGCCCTTGCACTGCGACGTCTTCGCGAATCTACAGGCCGAGAAACCCCAATCCGTATTGCGTTTTGACGGCAATGTGCTGGTCAAATCTCTCGCACAAAATCGCCGCACCGGCACCTCTCAGGCCGGCAACGTTCCCCTGCGCTGGCGCTCCGGAATCAAACACGACTGCGCCCGAATCATGGAGCTATCCCTGCAGGAAGGTGTCCTGCGAAACGGCGAAGGTGCCGCGGTAGCAATCGAGTCCGATCGGATCTTTCCGCTGCTGAAAAGCTCGGATCTGTCGGGTGTGGCCGGGAAAAACCGCCCGAGCCGTTTCCTCGTCGTTCCGCAGAACCGCGTGGGAGACGACACCTCGACGCTCGCAAAAACAGCGCCCGCCACCTGGCAGTACCTCAACAAACATGGCCCACCCCTCGACGCCCGCAAGAGCGCCATTTATCGGAATCGGCCACGCTTTGCCATCTTTGGCGTCGGCCCCTACACCTTCATGCCCTGGAAAGTCGCCATCTCGGGGCTCTACAAGCAGTCCCACTTCAGCCTCGTGGGCCCCATCGAGGGCAAACCGGTGGTTTTCGACGATACCTGTGTCTTCCTGGGCTTCGATACGAAGGAAGCGGCCGCCCGCATGGCCGAGCGTCTGAACGCAGGCCCGGCCCAGCACGCCCTACAGGCTCGCGTATTCTGGGACAGCAAGCGACCCATCACCGTCGAGGTCCTGCAGGCCCTGTTGCGTGATCTGTCGCTTTGACAGTTGGAAAACAGGCCCGCTATCATGCCCTTCTCCAATGCCTTACGATCATAGAACCGTTGAACCCAAATGGCAGGCGCGCTGGAAACAGACGAACCTTCACCGCGCCCAGGGCGTCGCCGGCCGGCCGAAGTTTTACGCACTTGACATGTTCCCCTACCCCTCGGGCTCGGGTCTGCACGTCGGCCACTGCGAGGGGTACACGGCCACCGATGTTCTGACCCGTCAGAAACGGATGCTTGGCTTCGATGTGCTACATCCGATGGGCTGGGACGCCTTTGGTCTGCCAGCCGAGAACTACGCCATCAAGACCGGCATTCATCCGCGCATCACCACCGAACAGGCGATCGCGAATTTCAGACGGCAGATCGAATCACTCGGCTTTGCCTACGACTGGGAGCGCGAGGTCAACACTACGCATCCCAAGTACTACAAATGGACACAGTGGATCTTTCTCAAGCTCTTTGAGCGCGGCCTCGCCCACGAGGCACAGATTCCGATCAACTGGTGCCCATCGTGCAAGACCGGTCTTGCCAACGAGGAAGTGACGGGCGGAAAGTGTGAACGCTGTGGTACGCAAGTCGAGCGCAAAAACCTGCGCCAGTGGATCCTGAAAATCACAGCCTTTGCCGATCGTCTGCTCGAAGATCTCGGTGAAGTCGACTGGCCCGAATCCACCTTGCAGATGCAACGCAACTGGATTGGCCGTTCCGAAGGCGCCGAGGTCGTCTTTGCAGTTTCGGATGGCAACGCCGCGGGGCAGCCGCTGCGCGTTTTCACCACGCGCCCCGACACCCTTTACGGCGCGACCTACATGGTTGTGGCCCCCGAGCATGCACTCATTCATCAACTGACGACCGAGGGACAGCGGGCCGCGGTGCTCGCTTACCAGGAGACCGCCCGTAAAAAAAGCGATCTCGAGCGCACCGATCTCGCAAAGGAAAAGACCGGCGTTTTCTCGGGCTCGCACGCCACCAATCCCGTCAGCGGCAAGACGATTCCGATCTGGATCGCCGACTACGTGCTCGCAACCTACGGCACCGGCGCCATCATGGCCGTGCCTGCACACGACGAACGCGATCACGCTTTCGCCAAGACGTTTGGCATCCCCATCGTGCAGGTGGTTCGGCCCGCCAACGGCGAAACCGTTGCAGACGACGGTATCTTCAGCGACGAGGGCATCGCCATGAACTCGGGATCGCTCGATGGACTGACCACAGCCGATGCAGAGCGTGTCATCACACAAGATCTTGAAACGCGAGGTCTGGGTGGAAAGACGATCAACTACAAACTGCGTGACTGGGTTTTCTCGCGTCAACGCTACTGGGGAGAGCCCATCCCGATCGTCCACTGCAAACCCTGTGGTGGTCCCGTTCCCGTACCGGAAAACCAGCTGCCGCTGACTCTGCCCGAGGTTGAACGCTACGAGCCCTCGGGTACCGGCGAATCCCCCCTTGCGACGATTGAAGAATGGGTGAACACCACCTGTCCGAAGTGCGGTGGTCCTGCGAAACGTGAAACCAACACGATGCCGCAGTGGGCAGGATCTTGCTGGTATTACCTCCGCTACCTCGATGCGCAGAACGACGAACTCGGCTGGAGACCCGACGCCGAAAAGAAATGGATGAACGTCGATCTCTACGTGGGCGGTGCCGAACACGCGGTCTTGCACCTGCTTTACGCCCGCTTCTGGCACAAGGTACTTTACGATCTGGGCTACGTCTCCACCAAGGAGCCGTTCAAGAAACTGCGCCACCAGGGCACCGTGCTTGCCCGTTCGTATCAGGACGGCATGGGCCGGTACCACGAGTTCTCGGAAGTCGAATTCAAGGGCGAGCAACCCTTCCTTCGTTCTACCGGCGAGGCTCTGAAGTCCGAAGTCGAGAAGATGGCCAAGTCGAAAGGCAATGGCGTAAACCCAGACGACGTGGTTGCCGAACACGGCGCAGACGTGCTGCGTTTGTACGAAATGTTCATGGGCGATTTCGAGTTGCCCAAGCCCTGGGATCCACGGGCCATCGAGGGTTGCAGCCGTTTTGTGAGACGCGTTTACCGGCTGGTCGAAAACTTCGAGGCAAGTAAAACCTCGACCGAGGACACGAACCTCGCCCTGCGGCACAAGACGATCAAGCGTGTCACGGTAGATCTCGAGCGCATGAAGTTCAACACCGCCATCGCGGCAATGATGGAGTACACGACGGCGCTTGAGAAAAACGGCGCCACGCGTGCCGATCTGGAAGCCCTCATCAAGCTTGTCGGACCCTACGCGCCGCACCTCGGCGACGAGGCCTGGGAATTGCTGGGACACAAGGATTTCCTGTTGCAGCAACCCTGGCCCACCTTCGACGAGGCACTGACCCTGGATGCCGTCGTCACGCTCGCCGTTCAGGTCAACGGCAAGATGCGCGCAAGCCTGGAGATCGATCGCAACGCACCGAAAGAGGAAGTCGAAAAGCAGGCGCTGGCGCTACCCAATATACAGAAGCACCTTGAAGGTGTCACGATTCAGAAAGTCATCGTTGTGCCGGGTCGCATCGTGAACGTGGTCGCCCGGTGACGAACGCACTGGCCGATTAACGCCGCAATGTCTTCGGCTCACGATAGCGATCTCGCAGCATCGTCTGTCGAGAGACACGCGGGATCTCGGCCCCGCCCATGAAAACGTGACGTGGGCGCGTCAGCGGCTCGAAGGGATCGCCAGACCACAACACGCAGTCCGCAAGTTTTCCTACGCCGAGCGTTCCAATGCGATCCGCAACACCGAACAGTTTCGCCGGTCGCGCCGTGATAGCCGAAAGCGCCGTCTCCCAGGGCAACCCACTCGCGACCGCATTTCCCGCCTGAAAACGCAGGGTTCGCGATTCGTGATCGCCTATCTCCCGGGTGGCAAGAATCACCTCGACACCGGCTCCGTGAAGGCGGGCAGCGTTCTCCGCATGCGCTGAAAGAGCGTCGAAATCGCGTGGAAGATTGGCAAACGCATTGACGATGACGGGCACCTTCGATTGCGCGATCGCGTCCTTGACCAGCCAGCCTTCTTCACAACCGCTCAGCACCGCAGAAACACGTTGCTCGACAATGAACGACAGTGCGCTTTCGATATCGGACGCACGATGCGCCTCGATCACGACCGGAAGTTTCCCCTCGACCACCGGGATGAGCGCCTCGAGATCAAGCCGACTCGCACTCAACGCGCGCATCTCGTTGCGCTCAAACTCGTTTCGACGTTTCGCAAACTGGCGAACGTCGTCGAACAACTCGCGCAGTGCCAGAAGTGCACCACCGCGGCTATCAAAGCCCGCGTGCCGTCCGTCCTGAGCCAGGCTGATGTACACCGCCGTCGGCGTTTTGAGCGCCGCTTTGTCCGCACGATCACCCGTCAATCGAACCATCGCGCCTCGTCCCGAGACAAGCCCTTCGCGCGGTGCGAGCGCCACCGAGGTCACACCTTCGACCCGGGTTACGGGAATCACGACCGAGCGCGGATTCCAGCCGTCGAGCACGGAAAACGCCGCACGAATCGGGTCTCGCCGTTCGTCCATCGCAGACTCGCGCGTCGCCCGTTCACCAAAGATGTCGACCAGTCCCACGAGCGACTCCGCATCGACGAGACCCGGCGTCAACCAATGCCCACTGCCATCCACCACGTGTGCGCCTTCAGGAAGGACAACGGAAGCCGCAGGCCCGATGGCCGAAATTGTATCACCCTGAAAAACAACCGTCCCGGCATCGATTCGAGTGCCGTCGCCGCGGTGAATGCGTGCGTTGGTGATGGCGATCGCATTCTCGGCGTTTGCCCGTCTTGTTCGCGCAAGACCCGCCACCACGGCCACCGATCCACCCAGGAGACTTCGCCGATTCATGGCACGGTCCCCAGTTCAAAATCCGTCTTGCTTGCGGGCGCGTTGCGCTCGAAGACCGGATGCCCATCCACAAACACGCGATCGGGTTTACTGTAGATCGAAAGCGGATGTCCCGACCACAGCACGAGGTCTGCCATCTTGCCCACTTCGAGTGATCCCGTTTGCGCCTCCACGCCCATCGCCCATGCCGGGTTGGCGGTGATCCACCTCAGGGCATCATCCTCGTTCACATCGAGCCCCATTTCCTGACCCACCGCCAGGCCCTGCGCCGCATACACGTTCAGATGTTGAATCCCGATGGGCGAGTCGGAATGCACGATGGCGCGCCCGCCCGCTGCGTGCACCAGCGCCAGATTCTCCTGAATGCCATCAAAGGCCTCCATCTTGAAGCCCCACCAGTCGGCCCAGGTTGCAACCGCAACACCCTGCGCCGCCAACACGTCAGCGATCTTGTAGGCCTCCACCGCATGATGGAATGCGCGAATGGTAAAGCCCATCTCGCGCGCGATATCCAGCATCAACAGCATTTCATCGGCCCGATAGCAGTGGTTTTGAACCTGGATTTTTCCGGCCATCACCTCAACGAGGGTTTCCAGTTTCAGATCGCGTTCAGGTGGCTTTTCTCCCTTGGCCTTCTGAACTTTCTCCCATAGCGCCCAGCGTACGGCGTAGTCCTTGGCCTTCAGATATGCGGCACGAACGCGTGCGATGTTACCCATACGGGAAGCGGGGCCGGACTTGTTGCCGTACACACGCTTCGGATTTTCACCACAGGCCATCTTCAATACATCGGGTGAGCCCGGAAACCGCATGCCCTCGGCCGAACGGGCGGGTCGATTCTTGACGGAGAATCCGCGTCCGCCAATCAGGTTCCCTGAGCCCGGCAAGATCAACATCGACGTTACGCCAGCGGCGCGCGCGTGGGAGAGCGCAGGATCTTGAGGCCAGAAGCTGTGCATCGCTTGCACGTCGGGCGTCACGGGATCGGTGAGTTCGTTGCCATCGGCATGCGCGGTTACTGCCGGAACCGGATAAACCCCAAGGTGCGAATGCGCATCGATGAGACCCGGCGTCAACCACCGTCCCCCTGCATCGATCACCTGAACACCGTGTGGTACGGTTAAACTGGTATCACCAATGGCTTCGATGACACCGGCACGCACGATGATTGTACCGTGCTCGATGCGCCGATTCTGCGCGTCGCCCGTCCACAACAACGCGCCCACGATCGCGATGGGCGTGGCCTTTGCCGAGTCATCCACCCGACGGGCCGAAAACGGAACGGTATCGGGCGTGGGTGCCGGCGAATGGGTACACCCGGCGAGGAGAAGCGCCAGCGCCACCATCCCGCGATAACAAGACATCATCAAATCTCGAACGTCCTGAGCCGGTGGACAGAATCGAACTGTCGACCTACGGTTTACGAAACCGTTGCTCTACCACTGAGCTACACCGGCAATATTCAGTTGTTTTCACTGGGAAGCGAATGTATGCCTCGTCGCCTGACACCACGTCAAGGCCGATCCGGCATGAACCGTTCGCGACGCCATACGACCTTGAGCCGAAGGCTAAAGGAACGCCATCGTATAGCTCGAAAACGTCTTCCCCTCAACGCCTCTTCGTCCGCCGCCATGGTCGCAATGCGCTCGCCAGTACGCGCTCGGCTGTGCCGGTGCTCGGTGTCTACCGGGCCCCGGAATCCTCACGCCGTCGCCTACGTCCCACAGCCCACACCGCGACCCCAACCGCACCCAGGGTGAACCAGTCCGCCCCCCTGCCCTGGCCCTGCGTCGAGCAGCCGCTGCTGTCGGGGACTTCGGCCTTGGGCGGCACCCAGCCAGGAACGGGGGCCGAGTCGAGATTCGACGGCGAGCGCGTAGCAGAGTGCACCGACGCCCCGGTCGGAGGCGCTTTTTGTATCACAAGTTCGGCCGCCTCAATGTCGAGCCACTTGTCGACCGTGGCTGACTGCCCCGGCGAATAGAACACAGGAACCCCGTTCTTCCCAACAAGCGAAATGTGTTCGGCATCGGGTCCGTCTGCAAGCGCAACACCCGAGCTGTCGGCAAGATAGGATTCTCCTGTTGGAAGGGTAATGATGTAGTTCGTATCCCCTTTCGAGCCGCAATAGGGTTTCGCCTGTGCGACAAAGTTATTCGAGACCGGCGGCAACATCCGCGAAAAATCAAAAAGCGGATCGCGGGTCATTTCGTCGGGCGAGACCGTCGAGAAGAGTCGCGTGAGATAGGACTTTCCGGTCAGCAGCGTTTGTTCACGCTTCAAAGGCTCGATCAACTGTGATTGCACCTCCTCGACTACAGCAGCGTGATCGAATTTGATGGTCGCCAACGCCGCTTGATAATCCGGATCGTAGGCGGCGAAATAAACATTCGAATCTGAAATGCCCGAAGACAGAAGACTCGCAGGCAATGGGAAATGCTTGCGAAGCAGCGTGAGCAACGTATTTTGCGCTGCCGGCGGCCAAGGAATCGACGTCAACGAAGCAATGTGAGCGGCAGCAGTGGTGGCGTTTTGCAACGGCTGTAGGTCGAAATCGTTGGCTCGGTAAAGTCGGCCAGCAAGCGGGTTGCTCGATCCCGCATGCTCGGTCACAAAGCCATGTCCCGCCGCTGAATTGATGGCGGCGGTAACGAGGGCTCGATAGTTTGAGCCGCCTTGCAACCAGTCGAGCTTGCGTTGATTGATTTCGACGTGAAACCAGTTGCGCGGCATCGCTCGACCGTCTGCCAGCACATAGATGTAGATGGGCATGTCGTTGACGGCAGCCACGCGAGTCAGCACCAAGGGCACGCAGGCTTCGCTTGCCTCCATTTCAAGCACAAGCGGCACAACATCGCCCGCAGCAGCGTTCTGCGTGAGCTTGAGCGCCACGAACAACATCCCCTGTTCAACGTAGTGTCGAATGAGCGGCAGCGCCTGGGGCGGCTGGGTGTATCCGTTGTCCCCCAGCCATTTCACCAGCGCTTCCGCATCCGTGGATTCGAGAATCGTGGTGGCATAAGGCCCCACGATCTTCTGCTCAACCACCTTGACCGATGGATCTCCTTCGTTGGCAGAATCATTCGTACCACCAGCTCCGGAAGATTTGCCCCCCCTGACGCCGAAATTGGAATCCTCACAAGCGTCTCCGTCCACGATGGTAGCCCGAACCGAAACGTTGGTTGCCTGCTGAATCGCCCAAAACACGTCGGCCGTACCGACGCGGATCTGCGGCTTCGACATCACCGGCACCACCCACGCAAAATCCTTGGCCGCACCCGTGTACGAGATCTGGATGTAGGCGGTCACTTTCTTGTCGTCGATGGAAAACAAGATCTGCTCGCCCGACTGATCAATCGGGGTCGTGGAACAGAAGAAACCACCGCAGCCGCTTGCGGGTTTTGCGGACATACCAAGGCCAGTGGACAGAAGGGATCCAGCGAAAAAGTGGCGTCTATTCATGGCGGCCATTTAAGCACGCATCGTGCCACGGCTAAGCCATTGAAAACACGTACATGGACGCGACAAAACCGGGGCAGGAATGTCGGGCGCCTCAGATAACAACGGCGTGAGTCACCCAAATTTTGCAGCCATGACCGAAGCGCCCCGGATGCTACAGTCAGCCGTCATGGCCACCGTGGTTGTCGCCGCGTTCTACAAGTTTGTCGGGTTGCCCGATTTCGCAACGTTGCAAGCGCCGATCGAGACACTCTGCCGTGCGCAAGGCATCAAGGGCACGGTCCTGCTTGCCGAGGAGGGCATCAATTCGACGGTGGCAGGTCCGCGCGCCGGAATCGACGCACTGCTCGGCTATTTGCGTGGCATGCCAGCCTTTGCCGAACTGGAAGCGAAGGAATCCTTTTGCAGCACACTTCCCTTTCACCGTTTGAAGGTGCGGCTCAAGAAAGAAATCGTGACCATCGGCGACCGATCGGTTTCGCCGACAGCTCGCGTGGGAACCTACGTCGAGCCGCAGGATTGGAACGCACTCATCGGCGATCCGTCCGTATTTGTCGTCGACACGCGCAACACTTACGAAACGCGGCTTGGCACCTTCGCGGGCGCCGCTGACCCCAACATCGACAACTTCACGGATTTCCCGATCTGGGTCCGCCAGAATCTCGATCCCACCCGGCACACCAAGATCGCCATGTATTGCACCGGAGGCATTCGCTGCGAAAAGGCATCCTCGCTTCTTTTGCAAGAAGGCTTTCCCCAAGTGTTCCACCTGAAAGGTGGGATCCTGAAATACATCGAAGAAATCCCGGCCGAGCGTTCCACGTGGCAGGGCGAATGTTTTGTCTTCGATCAACGGGTATCGATTGATCACGCCCTTGCACCCGGGAGCCATGCCTTGTGTTACGGTTGTCAGGAACCCCTCTCCTCGAACGAGCTGAAAAGCCCGCAGTTCGAGCAAGGGGTTTGTTGTCCGCGTTGCTTTGGTCGCGACACCCCCGAGGTACTTGCCGGGCGGCGGGAGCGTGCGCGTCAGGTTGCACTTGCAACGGCGCGAGGCGAAAGCCACCTTGGCGACGATGCGTTGCCATCTGTAAAACGCCTCTAGGTTCGATTGGCAAACACAGGCATCTGATCGGAGAAATCCAACCACCGTCCGTCGTCAGGATGCCGAAATGACAACTGGGCCGCGTGAAGGCAGAGTGCCGACCGCCCGCTCGTAAAGGATTCGGTGCCCCCATAGGCGGCATCGCCAACGATGGGCAATCCCAGTGCAGCAAGGTGCACTCTTATCTGGTTGGTACGTCCCGAGCTTGGCATCGCGGTGACGAGTGCCTCGCTACCCATCGTCGCCACAAGTTCAAAATCCGTGTGGGCAGCAACCGATCGTGTGCCGTTCTTTGTGCTGCGTTTTCCTTCGGCATCTGGGGCGGTGGTCAGGGGTAAATCGCAGGCAAACGTGGCACTTTCCGGGATCCCCTGCACGCGGGCGAGGTAGACTTTTTTGACTGTACGATTCTCGAACTGCCGACCGAGATGGGTCGCCGCTGCAGCGGTCTTCGCCAGCACCACAAGGCCCGTGGTATCTGCATCCAGTCGGTGCACGGGGTGCCAGGCAGGTTCCCCGAATACGTGCACCAACAACGGCACAAGTGAGTTCCGGTTGTAGCGCCCGCACGGATGCATTGGCAGGGGCGCGGGCTTGCTCAACACCACCAACGCATCATCCTCGTAAAGGAAGGTAACGTCGACGGCCACCTCGGGTTCAATCTCGTTTGGTATGGTGTGAAGCAACCGATTGCCAGCACGCACTTCGCTTTCAAGATCGCGGACGACGCGCCCATCGACGGTCAATTGCCCCTGGCGTGCGCGTTGTTCCCACAGCGCCAATTCGACATGCGGATGGCGACCGGACAGAAAGTGTCGCAGGCTCTGACGGTCATACGGTTTCCCAACGCTCATCGGACGTGGGTTGTCGCGCGGGACACTACCCGGCAGAGGAATCACACCACAACGGAACAATTCGGTGCGCTGCTGACAGAGAAGCGAAGGTTGGCCCACGTTCGGCATCGAGAGGCTTCAGAACGAAAAGTTCAATCGCAACGCGCCGACCGCAAGTGCGCGCGCCTGACCACCAACCGGGACGAGCGCATCGAGTGAAACGGTCAGCCGCTTTGCGGGCAAGAAACGCAAACTGAGCGCTGCTGCAACGACGTCGACTGGAGCCGCATAGCCAAAACCCGAAACGACATCCGCAACCACGCCGAAAATTCGCCAGGGCTGCCATCCCAGTCCCAGCGTCAACTGGGTGCCGAGTCGAGGCTGCACCGCCTCGCGTGTGATCCCCACGGAGGAGAGCAAACCCACGGTGCCATGCACCGCGAGACGGGGACGAAGGGCCCACTCGACACCGGTCGCCACGTCCAGCGCCAGTGACGAAACGTTGTGGTACACACCAACCGGGGGCGGCAATACGAGACGCGTGGTCACGGCGGCCGAGAGGTCCGCATTCTCGAAGTATCGATGGGCGACACCCAGTGCCGAGTGACCCAACCCCGACTCGACCGCCGCCACCGAGGCAATCACGGTCTCGTATCGATAGGCCTCAAGGAGTCCGAAAATCGAGGTTGTTCGAGACAGTTGATACTCGCCCTGCAATTCGGTCGCCGTCCGAATGCTTCCGAAAAAGTTGTCGAGATCCACCAACAAAAACCCCGACTGACCGAGACCCAGACGATTCGCAGCACAAACTGAACGCGCCAGGCCCAGTTGCCCAGGCCGCAGCGACGCCTGAACTGCTCCCTGCGAAAGCTCGCTTTGATCGCAAACTGATTCTTGAGCCCATACGTTGCCGGCCAGGACTGTCCCCGCAACGGCGATGGCAAAGGCCATCTGCGTTCGGCAGTTCATGACTAGGGCGCTCCCGGATCAAAGCCACCGCCGTTGCGATCCAGCACGAAGGGATTTGTAAATGCCGTTGGCCGGGCACCATGGGTGACGACCGAGAAGGCATACAACGGATCGACAGAACGCTCTATTTCGGAGGGATTTTCGAGTGGCCCGACTGGACCCGAGCAAGCGGCAGGTGGTTTTCGGGGTTGCTCCTTTGCATCCACCTCGCCGTCGTCGTTGCGATCCACGTCGCGCCAATCCGCAACACCGTCGTCATTGTTGTCACCGGTATCGCTCACGCCGTTGCAGTCAAGGTCTGCGTTTGGCGGCAGCGGGCTGCCGGCCTCGAATACCAGCCAGGCGTCGCCCGTGGGCAGTAGATCCGCAAGTGGAATATCCAGCACCAAACGCTCGATGCCGGAACGACCAAGCGGCTCCGTTGGCTTGGACAACTCATCGTGCCACGTTTGCATGATCTCTCCGTTCACAACCGCGCGGAGCTCATCGACCGGAACCCAGGGAGCGGCGTGCACCACAACATGCACCACGGCATCCACCGGTGGAGCAAAAGGCAGAAGAGAAGGTCCGCGCGAGGTTCCGTCTTTGCCAACGATGGTCGCGGTCACGACCGGGCCGTTGGTGCCGATCATGCGTCCATCGCGAACCGCGGCGTTGAATTCAATCGAATCAAAGTTCAACACGGTGGACTCGGTGGTCACCAAGTTGCGAGGGGTACCGAGGATGTTGTCGGAAAGACCGTGCGAGTCGCTGTTTGCAGTGCCCGCACGCAAGACCCCCTGATTAAGCAAGGCGAACCAAAGCGATCGGTACTGCAGATAGCGATCGTTTTCAGTGCCGTTCATGACTTCCTGGGCGTGGAAATCGGAATTGCGAAATTTAGAGTCCGTGGGCACGCGATGGAAGACCCCTGCCTTGGTTCCGGGCTCGGCCACGATCGATTGGTTGGCATTTAGCCCGATGGCTCGCGCAAATCCGTAATCCCGGCCAAACGCTGACGATCCCCAGGGATGATTCATCTGTGCGACGCCTGTTTGTGCTGACCATCCCGCAGCTTGCATCCGGGTCATCAGCATGCCCGGCTCTGCCAGCTCGTCCCAGGCAGCACCGCGCCAGGGCGCAAGCGGATCAAAGGAAACCGGCCAAAAGTTAAAATGTCCGATCACCCGTGGCGTCGTATCGCCCGGAATATAGCGAAACAAGATGTGCCCGGTGGATTCGGTTCCGGTGACGAGTACCAGGCGATTCGTCGCACCAAGGGCTGTGATGGCTTCGCCGTAAGAACTGACGACGTCGTGTTCGGTCGAGACGATGACCTCGGTTGATGACGCCAAAAATGCACGGACCCGATCGCGATCGGGAATTGCCGAATCTTCAGAGACTGCGCCGTGGACGTGAAAATCAGCAGAGAGGGTGTGCAAGGGCGCAATCGGCAATCGCTCAAGTGAAAACGACACCTCCGATTTCGCACCGGCGCTGACCACCACGGTTTGTCGTCCGAGGGTCGAAAAAGGACCGTTCGTGGCGAAGATGTCGTATCGACCCGGCGGGACTGCGACGGTTGTCGCCGTGCCGTCGAGCAGCACCTTGTTGCAAGCCGGAGAAGGCCCGTTCGGCGCACCCAGCAACGGCGCACAGGCATCGAAAGTGTCGTGCATCTTCGCCTTCACGGCGTCTCGTGTGACCGCGTCGGATGGTTCGACAATCGCCAGCACGTGGTCGGGTTTGCCATCCACCGTTGCGTTGAGTGTAATCGCTCCGACGGCCGGAATCGGGATGACAGGGAGCTCTGCCGGTTGCGAACCGACCACAAAGGGATACTCGGCGATCTCGCGGCCAAAGGCCTCGACAACCACGGTGTAGTTTCGGTTGGCGGGCAAACGAACGCTGAACTTTCCCTCTGCTGTCACGGTGGTCTGGGTCCACGGAATGCGCTTGCCACGGGGCTCTGCAGCACTGCCCTCGATGAACAACAAGCTGAGCCGCACCTCGTCCTGCAATGATGCCACGGGTTCGCCGGCGTCGCGTAATACGTTTCCGCTAACCGTTGTCCACGGTTCGTCGTGTAATTGTCGCCGCAGCTCAAGCGCGATATCGGTGCCTGCGGACAAGGCGCGGCCGGGTGCGACCGCGATGAATCGCTCAAACACAAGGTGATCGCGCGCTTGCACCACTGTGCGCGGCGTTCCAGCCGCCGTTACAAACTCGGAATGAAAGCCTGAGAGGGCGTCTCTATCGCAGGCAACGGCAGCATACGTTGCCGATGGCTGACTGTGATGCGAGGCCGCAACGAATGGGGCGGCTCGGAACACGTCGTTGATCTCGGACAGACCAAAGCTGGGGTGCGAAAACCCGGCACCGGGATAAGGAATAAACGGCGAATTCTCGCGATCGCCCCAAAAGTATCCGTCGGTCAGAGTCCACCCATCGGCTTCGGCTTCACCGTTGGTTATCTCGGTGCGAATGCGAACACCGGGTTCACACGGTCGAAGTTCGTAGCGCGTCGAAACGATGACATCAGGACGACCGTCGAGGTGCCCTCGAACCTGTACTGCTGCAAAATTCGGCCCTTGGATCGGAAACAGCTGCGTGTAAACCACGGCATCCCAGGGCAATAGACCGGTTGCCTGGAACACGTTGTTGATGGAATCGTTGTTCCCGCCTGCGGTCCCCAGATCCAGAATCGTACCACCCGTTGGTGCGATAAAATGGGGATGGTCGAGCGCGTCGATCACGGCTGAGACCTGGTCGTTTTGCAACAACACATCGCCGACGGCGGAAAGCGCGCTCAAACCGCCAGGCATCGCGTCGCCACGGCCGATGAACGACACGGTCGCGTTCGTCGCGGCACACGCAAATGACAGCTTGGAACACGGCGTCGGGACGGTGCACTGTTCCTGGAGACTGGCCCCGGTGCACCCGGGACGATTGCAAGCAGGCAGAAAAACCAGCGCAATGAGGCTTGTCAAAGCCAATGCACTGTCGCCCTTGCACCACCCATACCGCACATCCGTTTTCAAAACGGCCCCATCATAGAAGGATTCGGCGTCGCTCGCTAGCGACGCCGCGTCTTGCGACCTGCCGATTTTTTCCCGCGGACCTCCTTGAGCGTCGCGTGCACCGAGACCTCGTTTTTTTCGATCGAAAGCGTCTTCGCCCACGGCTGGTATCCGTCCCGGTCAAGCGAAACCTCGACGGGAACAAACTGCGAAAGCTGCAACAGTCCGGGCGTCCGACCGATGGTCTGGTCGCCAATTCGTATCACAGCTCCCGAAGGGGTACTGGTCAAAGTCACGGAGGCTTCCTTGTGCCGCAACGATTCGTTGAGTTCCAGCGGGCGACCAACCATTGCGGTCACCGTCAGGACTTTCTGCTCGAAATGCGGGTGCGCGATGGCGACAAGGCTCCTCCCGCAGGGGACTTCCACGTCCCTGAGCGGCGTTTTTCCAAGTGCCTTGTCGGACCAGTGAACCTCGGCCCCTTCGGGCTCGGTCTTGATCGCCACCGAACAGCGTGCCGGAGGCAAGGGCTCAAGCGACGGGATGACCTCAAGCGAAACACGTTTCTCCGGTACAACGGGCGCAGGCAAGTCGGGGCCCGGCACCACGGCCAGCGCGGCGGGATCAGGCGAATCTCCCCCACACCGGCCTAGCCAGATGAACAACACCAGAACACCAAGCAAGGGAACGCCCCGCGCAGCCCACGGACGCTGCCGCTCCGGAACCTTTTGCAATACGGATTGCCACGCTGTTTCGAGTGGTGCCACGACCTGCTGAGCCCACGCCGGCAGACGCGAACGACGCGCAACCATGACCTTGCCCGTCAGTCGGGGATGTTTTCCAGTTCGTATCGGCATGAACGCTGGCGGTGTCAAATGCGGCACAGGGCGATCTTGCGCCACATCCGCGAGTTGCTCCGGTGTCAGAGAAGCCATGTCGAGGGTCACCGGTGTCTCGTGGCCATTTCGGGTCTGAGGTGGAACAAGCAGACGCGCACCCGGACGATTCGCAGCACCGCCTCTGGTCACCGTGCTGGAGGCGAGTGTAACCGACGGTGTGAGCTCGTCCTGCTCGCATCGCGTGGTGTCGATGAGCGCGAACAACACGCTGCGATCTTCTTGTGCTGGCATCGTGGGAACGGGAGGCGGCATGGCTTTCGCGGATCCTGGGGTCGGCGGTGGCAACCCACGCGGTGCCAGCGATTCGACGGCGAGCATTTGCTCCCGCTGTCGCTTCAACTGCAACATCCGGCCATGCACGTCGTGGCTGGGATCATCAAGCTCGAGCATTCGACCGCGAATCAATCGACCCCGTGTATCGTCGATCGTTTCCAACACCTGGATCCGGCCGCGCAGTACCGGTTGCCCACCCGCCAGCAACATGAGCAGTCGAGCCACCGTACCCGTCACAAGACCTTCGGCCCAGGGCAGCAACATCGAATCGTCGTCCAAGAACGTCGAGAACTGCTCAACAAAAGCATCCACCGATGGAGCCCGGGTTCCAACTTGAAGCAACCGAAGACCGGGCACGGGCCCGTTGTCGCTCTTCACTGTCCGTTGCGAATCGTCCATGAGCCCCGCGTCAACCATCATATCGGTGGATGACCTGAAGCAACAGAGCCACTTCGCTGAAAAAACGACGAAACGCAGCGCGATGCGTTGCAGCGCGTTTGCTAGATTCTACTTTCAACCAACGCGCTCATGGTCACCCCCACCCCGTTTCGCCTAGCCCACCCTCCTCACCTTATCGGCGTCGCGATTGCGGCGCTCACCCTCTTTGCCTGCATCGAAACCAGTGTATCCGGAATCGCCACACCCCTTTCATTCTGCCTCGATAAGGCCGAGGTCGATTGCCATGTGTACTTCGACTGCTTCGATCAGACCCGCCGCAACGGCCTGAAGATTCCGGGCGCGCAAAGCTGGCTCGACGAGTCCGATTGTGTGACCAAGCAAAAGGCCCTTTGCATGCCCGAGCCGATGGTATGTGAAAGCAATTTGGTTTTTCAGGAGATGCGCGCGTCCGACTGTATCGATGCCTGGAATTCCGTAAGTTGCGCCGACTGGAACCAACCGGACGCTCCGAAGCCGCCAGCGTGCTACAAATGTGACCAGGTTACCAAAGACAATTGCGTGCTTAGTTACTGCACGAAACCAACCAGCATCTGAGCCCTGGTGCCAGCGAGAAAGGATCTCACATGGGAAGTTTGATGTTACGCGACAAGGATATCGCCAAAAAAAAGGGATTTTATGCCCTTGGCGCCCTGAGCGGATCGATCGCGCTTTTTACGATCGGGTCGCCGCTCCTCGGGACCATCGCCCTCGGTGGCGCAGGATACCTCACACTCAAATGGTTTCTCTTCCGTGCCAAACGCGGCATGCGTTTCTAAACGGTGCTACGGATTCACCGATTCAGGCGGCTTGTCCACCGGCTGGGCAGGTGGATTGGTCACGGTCTGTGTGGTCCGTGAAATATTGATTGGGTAGTCGATCGCAACAGGGTTTCCGGAGAAGCGAGGAAACCGAATAGACTCGATCGTCTCGCGCACGCACGGCTCGGCGTCGACAGCTCCGCGCACCCGAACGCCTCGGACTTGCCCGCTCGGATCGGCATCGAACGAAATCACCATGCTGGTATCGCTGGCATTCGAGAAGCACCCCGACAGCCTGGGCAAGCTGGCCTGCAGCGCAATCTGAAGTTGCTCGCGATTGAGACCGCCTGGATCACCGTTTAACGACGCAGACGCGCCTGTATACGTTCCCCCGGACGGAAGCGAAACACGTCGGGGCGCGGCCTCGGCGCCCTGGTTGAGACCCCAGCTGCGTGCGGGCAAGTTTACTTTGCCCTGATTGTTGACTGGCTGCGGAATCCGCGCAGCTTCGCCCACATGTGCGGGTGCCTGCACCGCCTGTGTGGGCTCCACAACCTTCGTACAAGCCATCAACGACAGGCAGTTGGCGCCAACCGCACAAAACCGGACGAACGCCGACTGTCGGAATGCAAACGATACCGGCCCAGACAATCTTTCCATGTCAACATTGTAAGTCGGTACCAAGCATCGCGGGCTTGATTTCCTGACGAATTATTTGCGAAGGTCGAAACGAACATAGCCCTCAAGCCTGAATCCTTTTCCGTCGATCTGAACAGAAGGACCTCATTATGAGAAAAGACGCGTCTCTTGCGCGCTTGACCATGGCTGTAGCCGTATTGGCGACAGCGGAGAAGGCCTTTGCCAACAACCTGATTGATGAGAGCACGAGCGGCACGCAAGAAGCGGTCTCGGAGGGTTCCAATCCAACGGGGAGCACCCGTTTCCGCAACCTCGCTCATCCCTCACCGCTCACGCCTGACGAGGAAGCCAACCCCCTGACAGCCATTCTGGCCCGGCGTTTCAACCCCGCGATGGCATTCGCAACACGAGATATCTGGCCAGTCCCCGTCGCCTATGCCTTCGCGGGTGGGGCCCCCTTAACGGGAAAAATCCGTGACACCACCGGGCGTGTACTTCGCGAATTTATTGCACTCGGAAATCGGCGATTGCTCGAGAACGACTGGGGCGATCTTTCGACGACGGATTCAGACGGCAATCCGATTGACTACCTTGTCGATGCGCCCGGAGATGATCGCGTATCCCGCGGTCTTTCCGCGTGGCAACTACGGTTTCGTGAAATCCAGGGTGGTGCAAAGGTGACCGCGCCCGCCGTGCCACCGGCGATTGAAAAGCCCCACGGTACGCCATACCCGCCGACCCAGTACGCCCACGCGTTCTGGTGGAACCGGTCTTTGGGGTTATTGGCCATCCAGTACTGGTTCTTTTATCCGTACAACGAATGGATCAATCACCACGAAGGGGACTGGGAACACATCAACGTGATCCTGCATGGCCCCACTCAACTGCACGATGACCAGGCGTTTCGCGTCGCCGGATATCAGTACTTTTTCCACGAGTTTTCTCACGAGCCCCGGCGCGTGATACGTATTACCGGCAGCGACGCGCTTGAGGACCACGTGATGGTCTACGTGGGTGGGCTGAGCAGCTTCTTGCGCTGGAAGGGAACACAAAGCGGCGGCAGCTATCCCTTGCCCGCCATCTTCCCTCGATCAGGCGGGGGCGTGGGGAACTGGCGTGCGCACGATGACATTCGCAAACCCGCCCGCTTTATTCGCCCGGAGGATTTTGCCATTGTGATGCTGCCCGAACCCGAGCGGCTCGACGTCGGCCTCAATCCATCCCTTTCGTGGCTGCGCCTGTCATTTTTCGCAGGGCAAACCCACATGCATGAAAACCCCCTCACGCTGAACGGGATGAGCTTTGGCACGACACCGCGACAACCGGCTCGACAGGAAACCTGGAATGCCGGACGGCATCCACCGGACTGGGATGATCGCGAAATTGTGGAACCCACGGCGCTCGCAATACCCCCTGAATACGTGCCGCTTTTGACCCCGATTGGCGTTCGCGAGACGCCGACGGTCTCAGCGCGACGCAGCAAGCGCAAGCACCGTTAAGGCCGCCGCGCGCGTGGCTCGAAATGCTACGCTGCGCAGCCGATGCGAATCGGAATCGACCTCGGTGGTACCAAAATTGAGGCACTGGCAATCGACAACGCCGGCGCAATCTTGCTGCGCCACCGCGTGCCGACTCCAGCCGATCGCTACGAAAATGTCATCAGGGCGATAACGGATCTCGTCGCCCATGTAGAACAATCCCTCGGTGAAAAGGGTACCGTCGGCATTGGTATTCCCGGGACAATATCGCCGGCAAGTGGACTGGTGAAAAATGCCAACACGACGATGTTGATCGGTCACCCGCTTGATCGCGATCTATCGGAAAAGCTTTCGCGACCAGTACGCGTCGCCAACGACGCCAATTGCATGGCCTTGTCAGAGGCCGTGGATGGGGCCGCCGCATTGCCAGCCGGCGCACCCGCACTGGAGCGCGCCCGGGTGGTTTTTGGTGTCATCATCGGAACCGGAACGGGCGGCGGTATCGTCGTCGACAACAAGATCCTCGTTGGGCCGGACGGCGTTTGCGGCGAATGGGGACACAATCCGCTCGCTTGGCCAAAGCCGGAAGAGTTGCCCCCTCCCGCCTGCTGGTGTGGTCGGACAGGATGCAATGAACTCTATCTCTGCGGTCCCGCCGTCGCCCGTGATTATGCCGCGCACACGGGAGCAAGGCTGACGGCCGCAGAAATCGCAGCCCGGGCGGACGTGGATCCGGAGGCAGAGGGTGCGATCGCCCGATTCGAGGATCGCCTCGCCCGTGGCCTCGCCGCCATCATCAACGTGTTGAATCCCGATGTCATCGTCCTTGGCGGTGGATTATCAAACCTCGATCGCCTGTACCAGTCGGTGCCCAAACGATGGGTCGATTATGCTTTTTCCGACGCGGTATCGACCACGCTTGTCAAAGCGCAGCACGGCGATTCAAGCGGTGTGCGTGGCGCAGCTTGGCTGTGGCCAAAACCGTAGCACATGAGAGCACAGCGAAGATGATTGAAGTTCGCGATCTGGTCAAAACGTACAAGGTATTCGAGCGACCTGCTGGCCTCGGGCCTGCCATCCGATCGCTCTTTCACCGCAAGTACAAAAACGTCGAGGCGCTCCGGGGACTTTCCTTCGACATCGCGGCGGGTGAATGCGTTGGATTCCTGGGTCCCAACGGTGCCGGCAAGACCACGGCACTCAAAATCCTTTCGGGATTGCTCTACCCCAGTGCCGGTACGGTAAGCGTGGGTGGATTTGTCCCGCAAAACCGCGAGGTTGCGTTTCTCAAAAACATCACCCTCGTGATGGGGCAGAAACAGCAATTATTGTGGGATCTGCCTCCGTCTGAAACCTTCGCGATGAACCGCGCGATCTACGATTTGCCCAGGCGTGAGGCCAATGAAACCCAAACTTTGCTGATTGAGCTTCTCGACTGCAAGGCTTTGATTCAAAAGCCCACCCGTCAACTTTCGCTCGGCGAAAGAATGAAGTGCGAGTTGGTCGCAGCACTTTTGCACCGACCCAAGGTGTTGTTCCTCGATGAGCCGACTATCGGGCTCGACGTATCAATGCAAGCCCGAATGCGTGAATTCGTGCAGAAATACAACCAGACCTTTGGTGCCACAATCCTTCTGACCAGTCACTACATGGAAGACGTGACGGCCCTCTGTCCACGCGTCATCGTCATCGATAACGGGCGCTTGCTGTACGACGACACCCTGCGTGCCTTGACCCGCCGCCTGCGTCCTGAACGCCACGTTGCGATCCGCCTTTCAAGCCCGGTTGAATCGGTAGTGCTGCCACCCGGTGCGACCATCATTCGTCACACAGAATCCGAGTTCGTCTTGTCGGTCGCGATCGATGAGATAAACGACGTCGTTCGATTTGCCCTGGCACAGCTCCCGGTTGCGGATCTAACCATCGAAGATCCCCCTCTTGAAGATGTGATGCGCGGCCTTTTCGCCGAGGCCAAGCCGGCATGATGGGTCTCGGGTCTACGCTTCGGGCTTATCCGACCCTCTTGCGCATTGGTGTTGCGCAGATGCTGGCCTACCGAGCTGAGTTCCTCATCTGGATCCTCACCACCAACATGCCCCTTGTGATGATGGGCCTTTGGACCGGCGTTGCCGCTGACGGAGTAGTCGGTCGCTTTGATCAGCGAGATTTCGTTGCGTACTACCTGGCTGTACTGGCGATTCGGATCCTCACCAACAACTGGCTCGTCTGGGAGTTGACGATGGAGATCCGTCAAGGCACCCTTGCGGCTCGCCTGTTGCGTCCGATCCATCCGCTCGTGTCCTACAGTGCGGTTCACGTTTCGGCACTCCCCATCCGCGCCGTGGTCATCACACCTATCCTGGGCGTCCTTCTGTGGACCTCGGGGGATTTGCTCACCATCCGCGATCCCGCGATGCTGGCAGTCTTCCTATCCTCCGTCGTGGGCGCATGGCTCATCTTGTTTCTCACCATGCTGATCATCGGAACGTTGGCGCTTTACGTCGATAGCGCCATGTCGGTATTTGATCTTTGGCTCGCGATTCACTTTGTTTTGTCGGGCTATCTCGTTCCGCTTGAACTGTTACCTTCGTGGGTAGAACCCATCGCGATGGCGTTGCCCTTTCGTTACACGCTCGCTTTTCCGGTCGAGCTCTTGATAGGGAAAATGAGTCTTGACGTGGGCCTATCCCATCTTGGCGTCCAGTGGATGTTTGTGGTTGCCCTGGGCATCTCTGCGGCGCTCTTCTGGCGCGCCGGCATGCGGCGATTCGTCGCGTTTGGAGGCTGAAACCCCATGCGCCGCTATCTGTTGCTCCTCGGTATTCAAACGCGCATCTCGGCCTCACTGGCCATGCAATACCGCTTCGACTTTCTTCTCAAAAGCGCCATGGCGCTCTTCTGGCTCGCTGTCACGTTGATGCCACTTTTGGCATTGTTCACGCATCGGCCCTCGTTGCCCGGTTGGACGTTTGAAGAGGCACTGGTCGTGATGGGATTTTTTGTTCTCTGCAAGGCGCTCCTGGATGGCGCGGTCACGCCCAGTCTTTTGACCGTCGTCGAGGGCATCCGAGATGGCCGTTTTGACTTCACCCTGCTGAAACCGGCGGACACGCAGTTTCTCGTATCGACCTCGCGGTTTGAGCCCTGGCGGATCATTGATCTGATTGGAGGCCTCGGCATTTTCGTTTACGCCTTCATGAAAATGGGGCGATGGCCATCGCCACAAAGCGTACTGCTATCGGCAGGGTTACTAGCGATGGCCGTGTTGCTGCTGTATTCGATGTGGATCATGGTGGTCAGTCTTTCCTTCTTCGTGGTGAAGGTCGACAACCTCGGCTACCTCATGGCCTCGCTCTTCGATGCCGCACGGTGGCCCGTCTCCGTTTTCCCAAGGGCATTGCAGCTGGTCTTTACCTTCATCCTTCCGGTCGCGCTGATGACGACCTACCCTGCGGAACTCTTACTCGGAAGGCTTGATCTCGGGACCACCGCTTTTTGTTTTGTGGGTGGCATTGCGTTTGCAACCGCAGCACGGATTGTTTGGCTGCGCGCGTTGCGCGTCTATACCTCCGCTTCGTCTTGACGGCGAAGTGCGGGACTATTCAGGCTTCACGTTGAGCTGAATGCCCGAAGCCGGTGGCGCGGATTCAGCCGAATCCCGAGCCGCGGCCCGATCGATCTCACGCTGCATGCCAACCCCGGTGTAAGCCATGTAGAGCCCCATCGCGATCCAGAGAGCTCCCATCCGCAGGTGCCGCTTTCGACCCTTCTCACGGTCGAGCTCAAGCTTGGCCTGGTAATCGGGATCGTCGTTGATTTCCGGCGCGTGCAAGGCACGTCGGTCGGCATTGCGCCGGCCGAAATGCCAGACACGCAACCCTCCGAAGACCGTGAGAGCCGCACCCAAAGAGTAAAATAGAAAAGGCGGAATCAAGCGTACTCAGCCTGTCGTACGATCAGCTGATGGTCAATCCCAGCTGCTCGCGCAACGTCAGGTACTCCTCAGAGATGGCGTATTCCAGGAGGTCGCGAATCTTTTCCGCGGGCTCGGCCATGCCAACCGTCATGGGCTCGGCCTGAATGAGGCGAATCGTCGCATCCAGATCGTTGCACATGAGAAAGCCTGCGCGCGTGGCCGTGAGATCGACGCCACGAACCCACTTTGACGTGTTGATGTCGTTCGGGTTCTGCAACATCTTGGCTACCACAACTTGCAGGCGCTCCATGTTTTGTGGGGGAACGAAACTCTGCAATGCCTGACGATACTGCGGAATCGCGGCCTCGATGTCCGGCGGTACCTGCAAATCAGGCTTGAAGCCCTTCAGCACAGCAAGGACCCAGACTTTTAACTCGCCGGTCGTGGGAACGATGTACTGCCATCGCGACAAGTGATCGGGTCGCAACAAGGTAACGCGGCGTCCAACCACGAATGCCAGTTCCTTTTCGGTACGTCCCTGCAGCAGATTGCCACCGACGATGAGCGAAGGATAAAGCGCCTGCTTTTCCTTGAGCGCCAGGAACTCCATGTCGCCTGGAACGCCTTCACGCAAGTACACATCCTGTGTTGGCGGCACCGCCAGAACCTGAGTGACGTAGTTGAATACGCGTGAGAACAACAAGGGGTCGGTGCTGATGTCTCGTCGATCTTTGTGCTTGAGACCCGCGTCCTTGAAGGTCTGCGCACGAATCGCAAGCAATGCGGGACTAATCGCCGCCATGATCTGCGAGATGTAGCGGTTCTCATCCGGGTGGTAGATGTTGCGTTGCCACATCTCCTCCGTGAGTCGTGCCTTGGCCTTGGCGAGTCCCTTGGCGCGATACTGTTCGTAGAACTGTTGCTCCTGTGCATCCGCTGCACGCATGAACATCAGCACACCACAAGCGCTCCAGGCCCGGTCGTACTGACCGCTGTCCGAGAACATCTTTCGCAGCACCTTCACGTGCGCTGCGAATTCATTGAGATCCTGCGTCTTCGAGATGATGAAGCGGTAAGTGTTCACCGCCTTGCCGATATTCTCGGGGCCCACCATCTGGTACAGCTCAGCCAGGATCTGATGACGGTTGAGTCCGTCTGGATCCAAACCGACGCACACCTCGAAGGCTGCGATGGCGGCCTTGAGATCTTTGAGGCGCGACCGATAAATTTCGCCGAGTGCGTGCCACAGGGCGATGAGCGTCTGCTTGTGTTCTGCAGGAGGCTCTTGCCCCATGCGCTTGATCATCTTGCGGTACTGGCGTTCCTGACTCTTGAAGTCCTTCTTGCTCGTACAAATGCGATCGATACGCTCGAACAACTTCAGGTTGTACGGATCTTCGTCGAGTGCCTGGTTGTAAAGCTCGATGGCCTCGTCCGGCGACTTCAAGAAATCGCGGGTGATGTTACCGGCAGCCTCGATGAACTTCGCCTTGATCTTGCCTGTTTCCAGATTCGCAAGACGCATGGTCGTCTCGACGGCCTTTTTCCACTGCTCGGTCTCGGAGAAGAGCTCCAACACCTTGTGCAACATCGGCCGCGACTCGGGTTCGATCTCAAGCGCTTCGAGATAGGCTGCAATCGCCTTTTGCGGGCTCTTGAGCTTGTCGCGGTAGGTATCGATGATTTGCTGCAGCAGCGCCAGCTTCTCGCCCTTGGCGGTGGCATTGGCGAGAATCGCTCGCTTTTGCTTGACGACGCCTTCCCAGTCCGACGCTGCACTGTAGACCTCGACCAGTGCTTCCAGTGTCGGCTTGTGACCGGGCAGAATTTCGAGCGCTTTCTCGAACATGTTGATCGCCTTGGGTCGTTCATTGACCTTCAGCTTGATCGTACCGATGCGGTAGAAGATCTCGACGATCTGTTCGTCCTTTTGCGCCTCGCGGTGGTGCACCAGGATTGTCTGGTACAGCTTGAAGGCGTCGTCCCACTCCTGGCGGCGGAAGAGCAGATCTGCGCGTCCCATGAGGGTCGGCAAATGAGTCGCGTCGATCTCGAAGGCGCGCTTGTAGTGCTTGAGCGCCTTGTCGTCGAGACCCATCTTGTCGCAGGCCATCGCCAGTCGATAGAAGAGCGGGTGCATTTCACGCACCGGTCGACGATCTTGCTTGCGGGTGAGCATCTCCAGGAGGGGAACCAGTGGCTCCCATTTCTGGTGCTGGAAGTAGAACTCGGACAGTGGTTCCGCGGCTTCCGCGTGATCCGGATCGAGTGCCACAACGCGGGCAAAAAGGTCGGCGGCCTTTTCATCATCGCCCAGATCGGCCAGATAGATCTGACCTGCATCGAAGAGCAAACGCGTCTTTTCCAGCGTGTTCTGCGTGTTCTCCTCCGCACGTACCATCAACATCCCGGCCTTCAACGAATCGCCGCGCTGCTTGTAGAGGTTGATGAGACCCAACATGCTGGGCACATGGGCGGGATCAAACGCGAGTGCGGCATTGAAGCGCTCTTCCGCTTCTTCGGGCATGCGCATCTGCTCGTCGTAGATCTTACCGAGTCGATAGTTGAGCTCGACCTTCTGCGGTCCAGCAACAACGCCAACAATCTGCTGCATCACATCGACCGAGCGATCCCAGTCTTCGATTTCCTCGTAGAGCCGTGACAGTGCCCAGAGAGCCTCGGCATGCTGTCCATCGAAGGAGCGCAAGGCCTCGAAGGCTTCGATAGCGCGATCCACTTCTTTGATCTGGGTCTGATAGATCTGACCCATTCGGAAATAGAGATCGACCCGCTCGCCGGGATCCGAGACGACATCAATGTGCGTGCGCAGCGTTTCGACGAGATCGGTCCAGCGTTTTTCGCGCTCAAACAAACGCTCAAGCTCACGGTATGCATGCTCGCTTTGCGGATCGATGAGGACAACCTTTTGCAGGTTCTCGATCGCCCGGTCGGCCTGACCAAAGCGCTGTTCCCAGTCGGTCGCCATCTGCAGGTACAGCTCAATGCGATCCTGGTCGCTGTTGAGCACGTCAAGCTTGTGCTCCATGATGTCGAGCTTGGCCTGTGACTGCCCGGTGACATCGTAGAGATTGATGAGCGCATCGAGCGCTGCGATGTTTTGCGAATCGACGCTCAAGACCTCCTTGAAGGCATCGATGGCGCGACTGTTATCGCCAAGTCGCGACTGCCACAGCTCGCCAACCTGCAACGAGATCTGGACCGCCTGATCGCCGTCGTCGATTGAATGCGACTTCTTGGTCAGCACCTCGACGAGACGGTCCCAGGCATTCATGCGGCGGTAAAGCCGTTCGAGCGATTCGATGGCGGGCATACAACGCTCGTCCACCGCCAGTGCTTTTTCGTAGTGCGCGGCAGCCTGTGCTGCGTCGCCCATTTGCTGCTCGAACGTATCCGCAAGCTGCAACAACACGCCCACTTTTTTCTCGGGCTCGGACTCGATCTCGGCGTGCTTCGATAGCGTTCCGACGAGATCCTGCCACTGACCGCGTTTGCGGTAGAACAACTCGAGGGCTGACATTGCGCCCGTATTGTTGGGATCCAGGCGCAACGCATAGTCAGCGGTCTGGATGGCGTTCTCGATGTTGTTGAGAGCTGAATCCCACCAACCGGCAATTTTCACCCAAAGATCGGCTGCAACCTTCGGATCCTGTTCGCCCTGAGCAACCTGCGTCCACTGGGTGATGAGTTCGTTCCACTTGCCAGCGGCGCGCGCAAGGCGCTCGAGTTCGAGAGCGGCCTCATCGTTCGAGAAATCGATCTCAAACGCAACACCGAGGACCTCGAAGGCCTGGTCAGCACTGCCGAGCTCCCGCTCGTAGATACGAGCCACGGAGACAAGCACTTCTTGCTTGGCGCGGGCTTCTGCGATGTGCTCGACGCGACCGATGAGCAGGTCAATAAGCGGTTCCCAGTTCGAGCGGCTTCGATAAATCTGTTCGAGCTCAACGGAGGCCGTGTTGTTGGCCGGATCGATGCCGAGGATTCGCGCATAGACCTCGCCGGCCGCTGCGCTGTCATCCAGCTTGTCGGTCCAGACCGATGCGGCCTGCATGAGCACGTCGACTTTTTCGTCCGGCGATGCCAGGGCCGCCGCACGACTCTCCAAAACCTCGACAGTTTCCTCCCAGCGACCTTGCTGGGTGAATAGCGATTCGAGCGCCGCGAGTGCCCGGAAATCACCGGGATCGATCGACAAAACAGCACGCCACGCTTCGACGGCGAGATCGACGCGCATGAGCGTCGTGCCCTCGAGATCGCCGAGCTGAGCGTACAGCTCCTTGAGCTCGTCCTGCGGAATTTCGGCTCCCAGGTCGATGAGACGGCGTAACGTATCGGAGAGTTCCTCCCATGCACCAGCGCTGCGATAGTTGGCAGCGATGGCTTTCAAAGCTTCGATGTCACTGGGATCGAGCGCGAGGACCGCTTGCCAACACTCAAGCGCGTTGCGTTCGCGTGAAAGCTGCTCGCCCCAGATGCGACCCAGTCGCTTGTAGAGGGGAATCTTGACCGACGGATCGTCCGTGACACGAATCTGGCTATCCAGGATGTCGGTCAGCTCGCGCCACTCACCTGCGACCTCGTAGAGATCGGCCAAGTTGGTCAAGGCCTCGAGGTCAGGACCACGCAGATCGAGGACCCGCTGCCAGAGCTCAACACCCTTTTCGCGGCTATCGAAGACCTTGGCGGCGATCGTCGCCATGCGGGCGTAACAGTCCGACAGAACCTGATCGCCTGGCGCGATGTCGACCATCTTTTCGTAGGTGCTGTACAGATCTTGCCAGCGCTCGGCGCGCATGTAGAGCTGTTCGAGCGCCTCTAATGCATCCGTGGAACGCGACTCGCGATCCAGAACTTGGTTGTAGGCCGCGATGGCGTTTTCCTGATCGCCCAACACGTCAAACAGCAGACGGCCAAGGCGCAGATTCAGCGAAACCAAATCCCGCGTATCGTCGGTGATCGCGATTCGGCGGCGGAGAATGTCCGCGAGACTCTCGTAGTTGCCCTGCGATTCGTAGATCCTATCCAGGAAAGCCAGCGCGTCCGGATCCTGAGCGTCGTCTTCGAGAATCTGCAGCAACACCGACTCGGCGTTTTGCAAGTTCGCAAGATCCGATTCGTAGGTGGAGGCCAGTTGCAACAGAACGCGTCGGCGGTTCAGCTTGGTGGCGGCGGAATCGTCGGGAGCGACAACTTCCGCAGCCTGCACCATGGTGGTTTCGTAACCTTCCCATTGATACGTAACACGGGCCAGGCGAAGCAAATCTTCGATGGCATTTTCCGCACCAGGATCCTCGAGGACAACCTTGGACATCCACTCGAACCCGGCGACCTGATCGTAGAGGCGATTCTCGGCGATATCGGCCAGTCGGCGCAACAGTACGAGGCGTTCCTCGCGGGCGCTCACTCGGCCAAGTTCGAGATTGTAGAGCTCTGCGAGCGGCTCCCACTCCTCTCCAAGCCGGTAAAGAGGTTCAAGGATTTCTGCGATCTGCTCCTGCATCGCACCCGAATGCAACAGCCGTTGCAACGCTGCCCGTGTCTCGGCATGCGCAGGATCCGCGTTCAGAATTTCCTGGTAGCTCTCGATTGCGCCCTTCAGATCGGAGAGCGCAACTTCTTGCACGTGAGCAAGACGGAACGTGAAGCCGATGATTTCTTCTTCGGTTTCAGCAAGACGCGTTTCGTGACGGAGAACATCTGCCAGCTCTTGCCAGCGTTGCGAATTCGAGAACAAACGATCGAGCGAACTCAGTGCCGACTTTTGTTCAGATTCCGCGGCCAGAACCCGCTTGAGGGCTGCAATCGCGCGATCGGCATCGGCAATTTCACCCTCGCAGATCCGCGCAAGGCGCAACAGCATTTCAACCTGCTGTTGGCTATCGAGAATGTTGGGGATTTCCTTGTCGATGATCTCGGCAAGGTTTGCCCAGCGTCCCGTGACCTCGGCCAGTCGATCGAGGTGCGCTATCGTATCCGGATTCGTCGGCTCAAGCGGGAAGGCACGAGCGTAGGCCTCGAAACCCGCGTCGAAATTGGTGAGATACCGTTCCTGAAAACCCGCAATAAGACCGAGTAATTCTTGTTTTTGGCGAACATCGCTGCTCGCAGCAACCATCACCTCGTAGACGCGAACGACCGATTCCCATTCGCCAGCCGTTTCGTAGATCGGTTGCAGTACCTGAGCCGCGGCGATCGGCTCTTCACCACGCGCCATCATCGTTTCGAGCGCAGCCAGCGTTGGCTCGTGCGTCGGATCCATGTCGAGCACGTTGCGATACGCTTCAACAGCGCGCGCCGGTGCCTTCAACTTCTCGCGCCAGAGCGCGCCGATGCGTGCGAGAACCGCAACAACTTCCGCCGAGGAGGGCGACAACTCGCGCTGTCGTTCAAGCACCGCCATGAGATCGTCCCAGCGCTCGGTCGCGGCATAGAGACGCTCGAGCGCCTGCGAGGCCTCGTAGTCATCTGGATCAATATCGAGTACCGAGTTGTAGACCTCGATGGCTCGCTCTGGATCGTTGAGTTCGCGATCGTAAACCTGACCGAGCACGTAAAGGCGTTCCTTCTTTTCACCCGGTGTCTGTGCAAGTTCTGCGCGGCGACTGTAGATGTGCTTCAGGTCATCCCAGCGCTCAAGGCGCAAGTAGAGACGCTCCAAGTTCTCGAGAACCGGCACATCGGTGTCATCGATCTCCAATAAACGGTTGAAGACAGCGATCGCCTGATCGGGGCTCTCCAGAACCTCTTCGTAGATCTGGGCGGCCTTGAATCCAAGCTGTTTGCGCTCATCCGGCGCTTGCAGCATGTCCATCTTCCGTGAATAGGCGTCCACCAACTGCGCGTAATCACCCGCATTGGTGTAGATCTGAATTAGAGCGTCGGCAGCCTCAACATCGGTCGGAGAAACTTCGATCGATCGGAGGTAGGCCTTGGCGGCCAAGTCTTCGCGCCCGATTTCGATCGTCGCAAGTTGCGCCACCCGATGCAACAGGGCGCGCTTGAGTTCAGCATCCTGCAGTTTGTCGACAAGCCCGGTGTATAGTTCGATGAGTCCCTCGACTTTTTCGAGGACGCGGGCAAGTCGCTCGATGCGGTGTTGCGCATCGGGTTCCATCGGATCGTCGGCAAGCGCGCGAGACAGTGCACTGTAGGCGCTCGCGGGATCGTCGAGACCTTCCTCATGGCAGGTCGCGATTTCCGAAAGGCGCTCGATTTTGACGCGTGGATCGGTGGCGTGTTTGACCTGGATTTCCAGGACCTGAACGAGTCGACCGAAATCACTGCGTGCGCGATATACCGGCTCGAGCAAGGCCGACAGTTCAGCTTCAAATTTGGGATCTGGCAGAATCCGCTCCAGCGCGACGACGGTTTCATCGTGCCCAGGCTCGATCTCCAGCAAACGCTGGTACGTCTCAACCGCGGCCGCCGTATCGCGCAGCTTCTGCTCTCGCAGCAGACCAAGTCGCGAAAGAAGCTTGACGGTTTCTTCGGAATCGGTGGCAAGCCCGAGCTGCTGTTGCAGGTTGTCTGCAAGTTCGGTGTCGAGTCCTTTGCGCCCAAACAAACGATCAAGGGCACGCAGTGCAAGAACGTTGGTCGAATTTTCGGCATGAACCTGTTTCCATGCGGAGATCGCCTCGTCGAGATCCTCGAGCGTTTCTTCCGCGATGCTCGCGATTCGAATCTGAAGCTGTTCGCGCTCCGCGGGTTGCGTGACCAGATCAGCCTTCTTTTTAAGGGTATCGATGAGATCCGTCCAGCGCTCGGTGCGCGTGTAGAGGTTCTCAAGCGCGTCGAGTGCCGACGCATCGCCGGGCGCGATCTCCTGGGCCCGCTTGAAGTACTCAACGGCCTTCGCGGATTGACCCAAACGCTCGTCGTACGTTACGGCGAGCACGGTGAGCAGCTCGCGTTCAAGGGTGGCGGCGACCTTCGACTTTTCGAGAACGCCCGAATAGAGATCGACCAGGTTGGTCCAGCGATCGTGAATCGCCGAGAGATCTTCGATTGCCTGGCGAGCGGACACCGACGACGGATCTTCGGTAACGGCCTGCGAATATGCCTTGTACGACGCATCGATGTTGTTGAGAGCCGCCTCGTGGGCGCCCACGCGCAAAAGCAACGCAACCCGCTTGCCCACGTCTTTTTCGTGCGCAAGCTTGATGCGCTGGCACGCCACCAGGTGCACGAGATCCTGATTGATATCGTAGATCGGCTCGAGAGCGGCAACGGCGTCGAGCTGCAGATCTTTGTTGTCGAGATAAGCTTCAAGGGCAGCCTTTGCCCCCTCGTGTTCGCTGTTGAGCTCAAGTGCCGCCGTGAAGGCGAGAACGCCCCCCGCTTCGTCTTTGAGATGCGCCTGCCGTACATCACCCAGCCGGAACTGCAACTCGGCCTGTGCCGTTGCGTCCGAGCTAAGGGCGAGCTCCTTCTCAATCGTAGCCGCAAGCTTTTTCCAGGCGCTCGTTGCCCTGTACAAACGATCCAACGCTTGCAAAGAAGAGAGATCCTCCGGCAGATCTTTCAGGATGGCGGCGTACGTTTCGATGGCCTTGTCGGCATCCCGAACTTCGTTTTCATATAGACCCGCCAATTGCAGGCGAATCTCGCGTTTTTCCGAGACTGATTTCGAAAGGCCAAGCTTCTTGTCGTAGATCGCAAGGAGCTCCTCAAAGCGGCCGGTCGCGACATACAATCGACCGAGAGCTGCAATCGCCTCGGCGTGGTTCGCGTCGATTTCCAGAACCTTCTGGTTGCGATCGATGGCGGTATCAACCTGACTCAGCTGTTGTTCGTATACTTTGGCGAGCACTGCCAGGATCGGCAACTTGGCTGCGCCTTTCAGTTTCTTGAGCGCACCTTCGTAGGTGGCTGCAAGGGCCTCCCAGTTGCCCACCTGTGCTGCCAAACCCTCGGCAGCGGCAAACGCCCAGTCCGAGTTGGGATCTTCGGTAACCGCCTGCAGGGCGATCTCGGCCGCACCTTCGGGTGAACGTGCACCACCCGACAACAAGCCGACGATCTGCTGCATCAGCTCGCCGCGAAGGGTTGCATCGGTCGCGTGACCAAGCTTCACCTTCAAGACATCCGCCAATTTGGCAGCATCCTTCGAATCGTCATACAGCGGGATCAGGGCCTCTGCGGCTTCAAGGTTGGTCGGATCCGCGGCGAGCGCCTTTTCAAATGCGCGCTGAGCCCGATCGGGCTTGGCCATGTGATCGCGATACAAGGTCGCGGTCTTGATAAGGAGTTGAACCTGTGATGCACCCTCCTCGGTCTCGGCCTGACGTTCGATCACACGAACGAATTCGTCATACCGATCCTGAGCTGCAAAGAAGGCTTCAAGCGACTTCCAGTCTTTTTGGTCAATGAAAAGCTTCTTGAGCGCGTCCTGGGCACGGCGGTTCTGTGGATCGACCGCAAGCAATTTGCGCCAGGCTGCAGTCGCCTTGTCTTGGTTTCCAACGCGATCGCCATACAGCTGTGCAAGTTTGGTCAACAGAGCCGCAACATCAACGTCTGCGGCACCGGAGGCGACACGTTTGTCGAGAATGTCTGCGAGTTTCTCGTAGTTCTTCTCGCGCTCATAGAGGCGTTCAAGTTCAACAAGCGCGCGAGGTTCCCCAGGCGCGGTGGCGAGCACGGACTCCCACAACTCGATCGAGACGGGGGCTTTTTTCAGCTTCTCGGAGGCCATGTCGGCCATTTCGATAAGCGCCGCCACCTTGGCGGCCGGTTCACTCAGGGCATCAATCTCGCGCTGGCGCAGCTTGATGAGCTTGTCCCAGTCGCGGCGCTTCTCGTACATCTGCTTGAGATACGAGATGGCATCGTCGTTGCTCACGTCCATTTCGAGGACGGTTTCGAATGCTTTGATGGCTTCTGCCTGATTCGAAAACTTCTCGAGGTAAAGATTCGCAACACGGAGATGGAGCTCGATCTTCTCGCTCGTGACTGTAACCACTTCGGCCTTGCGGCGAAGGATCGAGATCAAATCGGGCCAGCGACCTTTGACTTCGTATTCCGCAGCGAGTGCGTCTACCGCTTCGATGTTCGATGGCTCGATCGTGAGGATCTGGTTGAAGCCTTGAAGCACTTTTACATCGAGCTTCAATTGCCGGTACGCTTCGATCATCTCCCAGATGACCGGAACCTTTTCAGATTCAGCAGACCACTCGGACTTCTCGACGCCTTCGCCAAGCGTGTCCGCGTATTGCTTTAACTTGTTGGCCGTCTTGTAAGCGCGGGCAAGTTCACGACGCGGAGGCCATGCCTTGGGGGCGCTCTGCACAAGTTTCTTCCAGGCATCGATGCCCTTGTCGATGTTCTGCTCTTCCGCGGCACGTGCGGCTGCGGCCTGCTCTTGCAAATCGGCGGGGAAATCCACTGAAGCTCCGTTCGACCTCTGGGAAATGCTGGTCGGGTTTGAGGGCGTAAAGGTTTGAAAAAAGCCAGGAAAATAGGCGTTTCTTATATCACGCTGTCGGAAAGTCACACAATCGGAATCCGGCGCATTTTTCGGAACAAAACCTGGCAGTTATTGCGGGTCCCCGCGGCGCCACTGGAATACATCCTCCTACCCGCAGGACTGGACCCGTTGGACGAGGAGATCTCCACAAACAAAAATGGGCGATCCGCGAAACCGCGGCCGCCCATTTTTCGCTTTGCTGCTCGACCTAGCGACTAGGGACCGCCAAGAGCATAGAGCTTGTCGCTCGCTGCTTTCACGTAGCCGGCGGCGGGTCCCGAGCCCCCTGTCGTCACGAACTTTTGCAGGTATTCGCGTGCAGCCGCCTTCTGGGCATTGTCGTGACTTTCTTCGAACCACTCGGCGTAGGCCATGCCGCAGTTGTAGACCGACTCCGACATGGTGGGATCGATCTCAATCGCTGCCTTGAATTCCTTCGTGGCCGACTCGAACTTTTTCAAGTCTTTGAGCGCCACGCCGTAGCCGTGGTGACACATGGCCGAGGCGTCGTTGATGCGAACACACTCCGAAAAAACCTTGGAGGCCTCGTCGGTGTAGTCGTATTCAAGGTACAGGTAGCCGAGATCTCGAAACGCCGAATCGAAGCGCGGATCGCGTTCGATCGCATTTCGGAACGCGGCATCGGCGGCTTTCGGCTCCTCCAGGATCTTGTTCGCCACGCCCAGTCGGTAGTGGGCGCGCACCAAGGTCGGATCGACCTCAACGGCGTTCTTGAGGGCGTCTCTGGCCTTCTCGACCTGCTTCATCTCGAGAAGCGCCTCGCCCATGTCATAGAGGTAGTTGCCGTTCTTGGGGTTGCGCTCACTTGCACCCTCGAATGCCTCGGCGGCCTTGTCCCATTTTCGCTGTTTCTGATAGACCTTGCCGAGGTTGTAATAGGACAAATCGTAGGTCGGGTCCGTCTGAATGGCCAGCTTGAGTTCACGCTCTGCCTTGTCGAAAAGCTGGTTTTTGAATGCGATGACTCCCTCGTTCGAGAGTTCCATCGCCTTTTTGCGTTCTTGACTGCAGACAAAGCCTTCGCAAGCCGGAGCGAGCAGGCTCACAAGGAGCACGGTGGTGAAGTAGCGGTTCATGGATTCTCCTATGCGCGGTAGAGGCGGATTCCGAAACGACTAACCGCCGCCGGCCGGGTTGAATACGAACGGATAAGTCACGATGACGATACCGCCACCGTTGGGCTTGGGAAACTCCCAGCGGCGAACCGCTGCAACGACACACGACTCTACCCTTCGATTGGACAGAGTCGAGTCCTGCATGACCGACGCCACAACCTGACCGGTCGCTGCAATGGTGAAGTTAACCGCGATGCGTCCCTGCAACTCGGGAGACTTCACGAGCTCTTGCTCGTAACAGAACTTCACCTCGTTGATGTGGCGACGAATGATGCGGCGGATGATTTCCTTGTCGAGTGAGCCGCGAACCGCTGCGGTACCCGGCATAACCTCGGGTGATCGGGCGCGGCGGCCGTGCAAACCACCAGCGCCACGGCCGTAACCGGAGCCCGAACCACCACCACCACCTTTACCAATGGTGCCCAGGTTTCCGAGACCAATCGTACCTTCGCCGGTGCCGCCACCGCCCGAGCCAGTGCCCGCAAGGCCAAGACCGCCACCGCCGTAAGCCTCGCCAATCTCGCTGCCGAGCAAACCACCGAGAACGTTCTCGGCATCGCTGCCAAGTGCCGTGTCGCGGCCGAAAATCGAAGCCAGGTGAGAACCCTCGTTCGACTTCAAGACACCAAGAATACCGGCGTTCTTCGCCTCTTCCTCGGCCAGCTTCTTCGCGAGGTGTGGATCAGGATTGTCCTGGGGACCTTTCAAGGCATACAGACCCTGCTTGTTCTTCGAGGTCTTCTTGCCCATCTTCCCTTCGTCACCCTTGTGGGCTTTACCCTTGCCACCTTGTTCGTCCGCGCCCTTCTTCTTGAGCCATTCCGGAATCTCCTCTTCCTTTTCTTCCGGAGGCTTGATGAGGAAGTTCACAAATCGATCATCTGCGTTGAGTAAATCGAGGGACAGGGACTTTGGATCCGGGGGAACCGCAAAAATCATCAGCAGAAACATCATGAGCGCTACTAACGAGCCCACGGTGTACTTTTGTTCGGCCCAGCTCCACAACAGGAATGGAACTGGCAAGACGCGCGGCTTCGGTGTCGATGCCACGAAGAACTGAGCCTGACCGGCGTCAATGCGAATGCGACCGTCCTGCGGTACGGGGAAACTTGAACCCCGTTGCTGAACGTACTGCTGCAGGGGAATGGTCTGACCTGCGGTCACGATCTCGCCCGTCATTTGTGGCGTGATGTGAACAGCGAAGTCCGCTCCTGCCGGTGAAACCAGGTTCATTGAGCCCGAAACGAATTCAGATCCAATCGGAGCATCTACGCCAGATCCCGAACCAATGGTGAATATCTTCGACGAGGATCCCCACCGCTTGAGACCCATGTACACGAGGATCATGCCAGCCAGTGCACCGCCGAGGAAGGGCACGTCGCCCGCAGAGCTTCGGTGTTGCCAGTTGAACTTGTTCGGATCTTTCTCCGCCTTCAGGTGCTCTTCGTAGAGCTCCTTTTCGCGACCGAGAGAACCCTGCATGTAGACGAGCGAGGCCATCGAAAGCGCAACACAAGCCACACCTGCGAAGGTGAGTGCCTTGGCAGAACCGGTGTTCTCGCGCGCGCCTGGCTCCGAAAGGTGGCGTGTATGTGTCACGACACCGCGAAACAAAGCCTGAACCTCGACGGCTTGGCTGCCGGGTTCTTCGGCCTCGGCCATCAGAGCGTTGCCACCGTCACCGGCAAATCCAGCGGAGGGATTGGCGTAGGCCGGCTGCGCATAAGCCGGGCCCGAGGAAAATCCCGGCGGCATCGGCGGAGCAGCCGGAGCCGCTGCGAACGGAGCTGGTGCAGGCGCATAAGCCGGTGGCGGCGCATAAGCGGGCGCGGCCTGAACAGGCGGTGCAACTCGAACCGGCGGCGGCGCGACAGGTGGTGGCGCCGTCTGCGCTGCCATCGACTGAACCGCAATCGGTGCTGAAACTTTGGTCGCATCCTCATTGGCGAGGCTGATTACGACGCGAAGGGCACCGAAGGTGATCTCGGCACCAGGTGCAACCTTGGTGCGCGCGACCTTCTCGCCGTTGACCACTGTACCATGGGTTGACCCGAGGTCGATGACCTGAATGTCGTCAGCCCCGTTGACCTCGATCACCGCGTGCATACGCGAGATCGTGTCGTCTTCGAGCTTGAGGTGAGAGGAGGCAAGCTTGCCCACTTTGATGACGGGCTCACTTATGAGCTCCTCACCGATAAAATCGTTGCCGCGGAAGATCTGAAAACGAAGCGGCACTTTCGGATTGGCCATGATACGGGTCTCCTGTTTACGTTCGGTTCGGGATCTGGCGGGCAAGCAAGCAACGAACCGATGGGACCTGTTCCCGCTACAAAGCGCGGGACGACGAGCTTAAATGTCTTCGAGCGACTTCAACATCTCGGGTATAAAGTCTCGGCGAATCTCGATAAGGCTTTCTTGTTTCACGGCGCCGACCGAGTTGATGATCACGCCGTCGGGTGCCTGGAGATCGCCCTCAACGAGATCATCTTCGAAGTCGAAAACGGTCTTCGCGTTGTACTTGACGTTGCCCTCGTCGGCGCCAGTTGCAGCACCCTTGGTTGGCTCTTGCGCCAGAGCGGCAGAGCCACCCAGTAACGAGAGGCCGAGAAGCATCGCTGTCATCACGCGTGTCATCGTCTTCATGGGTCGAGGTGTCCTGTCTTCGGTCGGTTTGGTATTCGATCTTTGCCTGATTGCCCGCAATAGATCCGGTCAAAGCTATGACAACCGGTTTGGGTTCAGGTTCCCAAAATTCTTACAAATATTTGAATTTGTCTCAAGACCTCAGGAAAAGCGCGTCGCGTCATTCGCTGCTAACCAGCGGCAGGAACAGGGGTGGTAGCCGCAGCGGGAGCCGGTGGCGCATTGGGGTTGGTGGCGCCGCCCTGCTGCTTTTCGAGCTCTTGCATCTTCTTGAGCTCTTCCTGGTTCTGTTTGTCCTGTTGCTCTTGCTTGCGCTGCATTTCCTCAAACTCGCGCTGCATCTTTTCGGCTTCGGCAAAGGCGGCAAAGAGATCGTCGATATCCTTGATTCGCTTTTGCGCGTCCTTCTTGAGTTCGGCGGTCGCACCGTTGCCCGATTTCCCAGAGAAATCACGGTAGTACTGCTGGGCCTTTTCCAATTCGGGTCGCTGGCCACCCTTGTAGTCCTGGTAGAGCAAGCCAAGGTTGTAGTAGCTGCGGGCATCGTTTGCGTTCAGCTTGATCGCGGCCACGTATTGTTGCTCGGCCTCGTCGGCTTTGCGATTGCCGCGCAACGCAACGCCGAGGCCAATGACAGCCTCAAGGTTGTTCGGCTGTTGTTTAATAACGGCGCGGAAATCCTCTTCGGCAGTACCGTAATTGCGGAAGTTGAGCGAAATGGCCGCGCGATTCATGCGCGCCTCGAAGAATTCCGGATCCTTTTCGATGGCGCGGCCGAAGTTGGCGAGCGCGCTCGATACGGATTTCTTCTTGAGATCAACCAGGCCAAGCGTATTGAAAACCAGTGCGAGGTGCGCGTTCATCGTCTTCGTGTAGCCAGTCCCCGCGACCGAGGCGTTTACGCGTCGGGTTTGCGACTCGTCCCCTTTACCCTTCTTGGCCTTCTTGCCGGTTCTCTTCGCGTCCGCGGCCGCAACCTGGTCAGAGTTGGAAGCCGCCTCTTCTTCGTATTTTCCGGTCGCGATTTCGGCGGCGCGACGCACCGCCTGATCACCGACGAGCCGGGCCATGTCATCGAGACCAAGCTCGAAGTAAATGTGACACAACGAAGCGTAGGCTTTCAGATTGTTGCCATCGATTGCGAGCACCGTACGCAGGTGGCGAATCGCCTGGCCCGCATGCGTGTTTCGTTCGTTTCCCTTCGAGGCCATCATACGGTCCCGCAGGATCTGAGCCAGGTTGTTGCGGGCTTCGGCCGAGTTGATGTTCGGATCCAGTTCGATCGCCTTGATGAACATTCGCTCGGCTTCGGCGCGATCACCGCGTTGCCACGCGGCAACGCCGAGGTTGGTCACGGCACGCGCATTCGGCGTGGGCCCCGAAGCGAGTTTCTTGAAGATCTCCATCGCCTCATTCTGGCGACCACACTCCAGAAGCACGCGGGCCTGGTTGTAGCGGGCCTCGTTTAGCTTGGGGTTGTCATCTGCGGCATCTCCGAAAGCTTCCGCTGCCTTGTTGCAGTCGGAAGCCGAAAGCGCCCCATCCTTGCTGACATCCAGGTAGATCGCAGCGGCCTTGGCAAAGGATTCGCGCTCTTCCTCCGAGACGGCGCGCACGGGCTTTTCTTTTTGAGCCAGTACCGCCATCGGATCGACCGGCGCGCCGGAGCTGTCGACGTCGCCGCCTTCAGATAGGCCGTCATCTTTGCGTTTCTGCGGACCGCCGCATCCGGCGAGCAGCAGGCCCATGGAGACAAGCCCCAGGGTTGTATTGCGAACGAGATTCGTGAAGGTTTGCTTTTTCATTGCGAAGTCCTTTTCACTCGGGAGCAGCAACGGAGATGGCTTTGGATTCTTCGGGCAACTCGCTCAACAGCGGCGCCGGCGACATCACCGTGGCCATGTAGCCCGCTTCAGGTTTCATCTCGGAAGCCAGCGGATAATCCGACGGCATCATTTGTGACAGCTCGACCTCGCACAGGCGCGACCAGTCGTTAAACCAGGACTGCTCGGTTGCACCTTTGAGACAAACCTCAAAGCCCAAAACACCCTTCGATTCGATTGGCTCGCCTTTGTCCATCAAAGCGTCGCAGTAGATTTCGCGCGGTCGGTTGCCCCACGAGTCTTCTTCTTTCAGATCTTTCGGGATCTCCGCCGTGTACATCTGGTCGGCAAAGTTCTGCCAGACCTGTCCAACACGGGCGGCCGACGCGATCGTCCAGTGCGCGATCTTGAAGGGGAACACGCGCTCGTAAAGACCCTGCAGGTTCTTTGCCGGATCGCCCGCCAACTTCAGGGTCAGCACCGACTTCTCCTCAAAGTACTTGTTAAAGCGCTTCGTCGAGTCCTCGAACTTTGCCTTCATCGACTTCTGTTGCTTCGGCGTGTAGTAGTCGTTCGGCTGCTGAAAATCGAGATCCTTCGGGAACTCGATGCGCAGGAATTTTTCGTACTGCTCTTCCGCCTGATAGAAAGCAGAACCAGCGGCCGCGTAGGTCGCGAGGCCTGCGCGCTCAACTTTCTCAGAGCCCTCAGCGGGGATCTTCTCGAGCGACTCCCCCTTGTCAAACAGCTTGATCGCCAACTCGAAGTGCTTCAGCGCTTCCTTTGCCAAAGACGCCTTGCGCTCGTGAACCGTTACCTTTGTTGAGGTCGGAGGTCCGCACTGCGTGCTCTTTGGCAGGGCAACTTTCTTGCCTTTTTTCTTGGCATCGCGGCGCAGCTTGTCGAAGGCCTTCGCGCGACCGGAAACGTCCACGCGCTTGACCTCAATGCAGGCGCCATTGACGCCGTCGACTGGGCAGGACTGCTGCCACAGCATCTCACCGATGCGGAAGTGGGCCACTATCTCCTTGTCGACGCCACCTTTCTTACCCCACTTCTTCAGGTAATCCTGCAGATGCTTGAGCAAGTCAGCCTTGCGATTTTCCTTCTCGAAAATCTGGCCCATCTGGAAGAATACCGCAGCCGAATCTTCCGGCTCTTGCGCGCCGTAATACTTGATGTACGCGTTCATGTCTTTCGTGGCGGCTTCGTATTCGCCGAGACCCATCCGGAAGACCGCCGCGTTGCCAAGCGCCTTCGGCGATTGCGATTCACCGGGAAACTTGTTGGCGTATTGCTCGTAGAATTCCGAGGCGCGCGAGTAGTACGCAAGCTGGTGAAAACCAGAAGCGATCTGGTAGAGCGCGCGTTGTGAAAGTGGGTTGGTCGGGTACTTCTCGATCAACTCCTGACGGAAGCGGATCGCCTGACCCACAAGGCGGGCGTTCTGGAAACAGAGTGCAGCGTCGTAAAGCCGAGTCGGGTGTTCGGGATGCTCCGGCAAGGTTTCTGCCGCTGCGACCATCGACTGCGCACACTCCTTGAACTTACCCTGACCCTCGAACTCCTTGGCCTCGCGAACGAGCGCGTCGGTCTTGATCGAGATCATTTGCTTGGCAAATTCCTCATCTTTCATCAGCTCGGGCATCTTGAGGAACTTGTCCACCCAAGCCAGGATCTCTTTGGTGCGCTTGAGGATGTTGAGAGTATCGAGCAACAAGTTCGCCGAGAAAATACCGAGTTCGGTGTTGCGATGGTGTTCGACGAGATCGCCGAAGAGCGGCACCGCTTCCTCGAAATGGTTGTATTCGTAGAAAATGCGCGCCTTGCGGTACTTGATGCTTGGAAGCTCCTCGCTGTCCGGCACGTACTTGATGTACGTATCGAAAGCCTGAAGCATCTTCAGCTGGTGATCGGGGATCTCAAGCTTCTTGTTCTCATCTTCGCCCGACTTGGGCTTGGGTGGCGGCATATCTCCGACCTGTCCGATCGCGTTCTTCCAGGACAAGACAGCGGCGTACGCGGCGTCCTTGGCGTCCTTGTGCTTCGGATTCTTTTCAACGAATTGCGTGTAGGCATCGGCGGCTTCGCGCCACTGTTCGGTCATCCACAGGACTTCCGCGTAGTAGAACAGCATGTCGTCCGCGCCCTTTTCATTCTCGAAGTACTTCAGGTACTCGCGGTAGATGAAACGAACCAATTTGTAGGTGTCCTGGTTCTTGGTCTTCTGGGCTTCCTTGTGCCAGATGAGCGCCAATTCTTTGGTCGTGTCGTGGAAGGCATTCTTGCATTCCTCAAGCACGTTTTTCTTGGCCCCTGGCATCTGCGACACCATTCGGTAAGCCGCACCCAGGCGCTCGATTTCCTGCACCTGGTCGGACTTCTTCCCGGACGACAGCGTGTTTCGCAATATCTTGTTCTGCCACTCACAAATGCGATCCGACTTGGGATTGATGCTGATGATCTGACGCAACACCATGGTCGAGTCGGCGAACATGCCCTGTTCCCAGTAGATCTCGGCCAGGCCTTCAATCATCTTGGGCGCGTAGTCACCGCCCACGCGGCGGAAGAACTCCCAGGCTTTGTCTGGTCCGCCAACGCGTGCGTAAGCCTTCACGACGTCCTTCTTGGATTCGCGAACCAGTGCATCCCACTGGCCACCCTTTTTGCCTTCGGCGATCTTGATGACCTTCACGAAGATCTCGAGCGCCTTTTTGTAGTCGCCAAGGTTAATCCAGCACCAACCTTTTTTGTAGACCGCGTAACCGTAAACGTTTGAGTTCGGGAACTGCTCAACGCGCTCGTAAAACTTGAGAGCAGCGTCCATCTCCTGCTTCGCGAAATAGAACTCGGCGAAGGACAGATACGCATCCGGAATGTATTTTGAATTCGG
>JAWXBF010000282.1:0-8712 GCA_034439895.1 Deltaproteobacteria bacterium | reverse complement strand
GGATCGCGGCGAACGCGGTCCACGTCTGCCCGGCGTGTACAATCCCGCCGGCGATTAGCCCCGTCGTCTATTTTCCGAAAAACCGCTGGAAGAATCCCTTCTTCTGAACGGCTTTTTTCTTGAGTGTGACACGAACCGATTGCTGCTTGTGCTTTGTCACCGTGACACGCTTCCTGGCGGTCACGTATCCGGATTTGACAAAATCGAGTTCGTAGGTGACCCCGGCCCGGAATCGCAGGTTCATTGGCGCTCGACCGAAAATCCGGTTGTTTAATCGTATGACGGCACCGGCCGGCGTGGTCGTTACCTTGACCGAAACGACCGTTGGTTGTTCAGCCTTGCTCTTGCCCGGCTTGTGGGATGATTCCTTCGGCTTGGCTTCCTTGTCCGTTTGCGGATCGTCGTCACCGATAACCTTGTCGCCAATGTCGGTTTCGGCCTGAGCCAACAGGCTCGCTTCGTCGACGTCGTCCGGATCCGGCGCGTTCGGTTGTTCGGGCTCGACTGACGGCGATGCGTCCGGTGTTGGCTCCACAAATTCCGGAGGTGGGTCGTCGGCTGCGAGCTTTTCCGACTGAGGCGTTGGCTCGGGGCTGGTTGCCTCGGCGACGGGCGAGGGTGAACGTGGCGGCGCTTCGTCGCCCCTCATTGCCCACCAGATCCCGGCGCCAAGTGCCGTCGCACCCGCAAGCAACACCATTGCCCTCCGGTTTCTGTGTTGCGGTTGCAGCACGATTGCCGCCGTGGTGCCTTCTGGATGCGTGACGAGCGCTCCCTCGGTTGGTGCGATGGCGAGCGCGCTGTTGACTGCGCTCGGGTCGGTGGCCTGTCGCCCCCTTGCGGGTTCCGGGAAGATCACATCGACCCTGGTGGGTCCCGTTGCGAGCGGCACAAGCGGACGTTGCACCGAGGCCTCTTCTTTGGTGGGTGCAGGCGTCGCAAAATCGGTTGCAGTCATTCCTGACGACGTTCGAGGCCCTACCGCTGGAACAACTGCGTCTTCTTCAAGCTCGATGTCGTTGTCGCCAAGTTCGAGCGTCTCGTTGGGATCCTGCGAAAGGCTCGGCGCGCGCGCGATCGACGGAACGCCATCGCGCGCCTCAAGTTCGCCCAGCCAACGTTTTAACTCGGTTTTACCGGCCGGTGTGAAGCTCGAGCGTTGAACTTTCTCGATCTCCTCCAGCATCTCGTCGGCAGTTTGAAAGCGGTTCGCGGTGCTTTTCCGCATTGCCTTCTTGATAAGATCGCTCAGCGGGCGTGGAATCTCGGGATTGTAGGTCTCGGGCGGTGCGCACTCGCCGCGTTGCACACGCATCAACGATTCCATGTCCGTTGGCGAATCGAACGGTCGCTTTCCCGTGAGCATCAGATAAAGCATGGTGCCCACAGAAAAGAGATCGGAGCGTGAATCGATGACTTCACCCGACGCCTGCTCGGGCGACATGAACGCGAGCTTGCCCTTGATGACACCCTGAACGGTGTTCTCCCGTTTCACGAGCGCTTTTGCGATGCCGAAGTCGGTTAGTTTGATTTCGCCCTCGGCACTGATGAGCACGTTGTGTGGGCTTACGTCGCGATGAACGATACCCATAGGCAATCCGTTGCGCTTCTTGCCGTGTGCATAGGCAAGGGCCCGGCAGGTTTCCGCGGCCATGAACAGCGCCAGCTCTGGCAGCAGTTTCAATTCCGTGTGTTTGAGTCGATTGAGTAGCTGGTTTAAATCCCAGCCGTCGACGAGCTCAAGCACGAGGTAGTAGCGTCCCTTGGCTTGTCCGAGATCCAGGACCTGCACGATGTTGCTGTGAAGCAACGACATCGCCACATGCGCCTCGTCGATCATCAGATTCTTGAACTGCGGTTCGGCAAGCAACGCGCCGAGGATGCGTTTTAAAACAACCGGCCGCTCGAATCCTTCCATGCCACGCTGGACACCGAGATAAATCTCCGCCATGCCGCCGTCGGCGATTTTGCGAATGATTTTGTAGCGACCTCGTTCGGCCATAGGGCTTTCGTAAGCGACAGTCCCGGGATGTCGCGTTGGATGGGAGGGGAAAATCTAGAGTGCCCGGCGGTCGGTGTCCACCATCGGTCGTGCTTGCCCGGGAGTTGATTGCGGGCTAGGGTCGAGAGGTGATGTGGCGGATGTCGGGTTCCCGGTCATGCCTGTTTTTCCTTGCGTTTCTTGCATCCGCATGCGGGAGCGGCACCCTCGGTCTGAAAGAACTGAAGGGCGGCGCGGAAATCGCGGTTCGTCGGGGATCGGGCTGGACGACTCTCTCTGTCAAGCCTCCCTACATCATCGGACCACGTACGAACTTGCGTCTAGAGGGAGGGACGTTTCGAGGTTCGATCGACAACCAGAGTGTTCGAATCGCGATTGACGAGGAGGGGGCTCACGGGTTCGGTCCATTCGGCCCGATCGCCATAACCATCGAGGATGGCGTCGACGCGCTCGTGGCGCAGGGGCAATGGAGTGGGTCGAGGGTACACCTGCGCATCACGGGTGAATCCTTGCGCGGTACCATCCCGGTTTGGAACGCGAACGACGTGGCGAGCACGATGTGGTGTCAATATGTGCTTGATACGGTTGAAAGCGACGGGGCCTGGTCGGGCACCTCGATCTGCACCGGTTTGCCCGAGGTAACTCGCATCGAGATACCGGATCAGGTGCAATCGTGGTTCACGCGAAGCGAGTTAACCGTGGTGCTACTTGCCCTGCTTTCGTCGCCCCCGACAACGGGTCTAGAGCGGAACTACCCGGCGCTCTAGGTTGCCTCGAACCGCTAATTTCGAGGCTTCCCAAGCCATCCACGACTGCGGAAGTAAAACAAGAGTGAGCCCGCCGTGAGCGCCATCAACCCGAGTGCGAAGGGATACCCCCAGCGCCACTGCAGTTCCGGCATGTTCAGGCGCGATGCCCCGCCATCGAAATTCATGCCGTACACCCCCGCAATGAACGAAAGGGGAATGAACACGGTCGATACGATCGTCAGCATCTTCATGATCTCGTTGGCGCGTGCGGACATCGAGGCCTGATGCAGCTCCATCAAGCTGCGCGAAAGATCCTGACTACTCGACACGAGATCCAACAGCTGTCCGGTGTGGTCATGGCAGTCGCGCAAGAATACCTGTGTGGTGGAAGAGAATCGCTCGTGGCCCACCCGTTGTAGCGCGTTGAGCATCTCGCGGGTTGACCACATCAAGCGTTCGACGACGCGCAGATCGTAGCGGATGCTGTGAATCTCGGTCGGTACCGTGCTGTGTCCCCCTTCGATCGCACGGATCTCAAGCGATTCCAGTCGGTCACCGTACGTTTCGAGGAGAGGAAAGAAGCTGTCGACAATCGTGTCCATGATTGCGTACGCCAAATAGTCGGCCATTTCCCGTCGAATGCGGCCCATGCTCTGGCGGATCCGCTCGCGCAGCGGATCAAGGCAATCACCCGGTCGCTCCTGAATGGTTACGACATAATTCGGACCGACGAAGATATTCATCTGGTCGAATTCGAGGGTGTCATTCACTGTCTCTGGCATTCGCAACACAATAAAGTTTGAGCCCGGATAGTCCTCCAGCTTGGGTCGCTGGTTTCCGTGGACCACATCCTCAAGGGAGAGGGAATGAAATCCGAAGGCTTCGCCGAGATGCCGGATTGCGGCCGGATCGCCCGTTCCCGTGATGTCGATCCACGTGACCGGCGCAGTGCCAACCGTTGGGAAGGCCTCGGCGGCCGTCGCGACGGTCCCTTCCTCGAAGGTTTCGGCACCAAAACGCATGAACCGGATTTGCAGCGGGACGGCATCGTAAGGTGGCGCGATGGATCCGGGAGGGAGGCCCACATGCGGCGCCGCGTCCGACTTGACCCGGCCCCTACGCTTACGTGCTTTGGTGCGCGACATGGGCCCTATGATACTCGGGGTGCCAAAAAAACCGATGAGGCCGATGGTATCGGGCCTGGCAGCGGCATCTAACAGGCATGACGATGGGGAATGTGCTGCTGACCGGAGCGTCGGGTCCGATTGGAGCCAAGCTGTTGGACGTCTTCCCGAAAGCGGTTGTACTGAGCCGACGCTCGCGGGATCGGGGAACCCCCGCATTTACCTGGCAACCGACGGACGAGCTGCCTCCACGCCAGGCCCTGGCGGGCGCGACCCACGTTGTCCATCTTGCGGGTGAGCCGGTTGCCAGCGGCCGATGGTCCGAAAGCCGGAAGCAGCGGATTCGGGACAGTCGCGTCACTGGAACGCGCAATCTGGTAGCTGGACTTGCGACGCTTGAGGATCGGCCGCGGGTTTTGGTGTGCGCCTCCGCCGTGGGGTACTACGGGTCTCGAGGAGACGAGCAGCTGGATGAACAGTCGCCTCGGGGTGAGGGGTTCCTGGCGGATGTTTGCAGCGCATGGGAAAACGAGGCACTCCAGGCACGGGCGATCGGGATCCGGGTGGTCTGCTTGCGGATTGGATTGGTGCTTAGCCGCGAGGGCGGGGCACTCGAACGGATGCTTCCGGTGTTTCGGATGGGAGCGGGCGGACGTTTGGGCGACGGTCAACAGTGGATGCCCTGGATTCACATCGACGATGTGGTGGGCTTGATTGAACACGCCCTGGCGAATGACTCGGTCGAAGGCCCCGTCAACGCTGTCGCCCCGCATCCTGTGCGCAATCGCAAGTTTACGGAGGCGCTTGCGAAGGCGGTGAATCGTCCCGCCGTGATCCCCGTTCCGGAGATTGTGCTGCGATTGGCGTTTGGCGAGCTGTCGTCGGTGCTGGTGGCCTCGCAATACGTTTTACCGCGACAGGCAGAAAACACAGGCTATCGGTTTCGGTTCAGCGACATCGAGTCCGCGCTCCGAGACGTCGTCAATGTCCGTTCTGGAAAGGTTTCAGCATGAGTTCAGGATTCGAGTTTGCGGTGTATTTCGATGGCGAGTGTCCCCTGTGTACGAGGGAAATTCGGATGTTGAAACGGCTGGATAAAGAATCGAAAATACAATTCGTCGATATCTCGCGGGCAGAGTTCGATCCGGTGTCAATCGGTCTGTCAAAGCGCCAATTGATGGAGGAGATACACGGCCGCTTGCCGGACGGTAAATTGATATCGGGCGTCGAGGTGTTTCGTCAACTTTATGCGGCGGTCGGTTTCCGTCGACTGGTGGCGATGTCGCGCTGGCCAATTGTTCGACAGTCACTTGACGTAGCGTACCGCTTGTTCGCGAAAAACCGATTGCGACTGACGGGCCGTTGTGCGGACAAACACTGCGCCGTTCATGCTCGCTCAGCCCGTTCCACGCAGAGATAACCTCAACCTGGGACCAGTATTGGGCGGCGGTCCATGCCGACAAGAAGCGCTTGTCCGTGCGGAACCGTCGACCACCCGAGGCGTGGGGACAACCCCGGTGCCGCCGAGACCACCACCGAGCGAAGGTCGGAATGGCGAATCCGACGGGTTTCGTCGCCCAGGTTGACACGCTCCGGGCAGGCGGGACAGCCACACTCCGAGATTCCGTCAATGGCCAGGTACTGTACGGGGACGCCTTGGCTCATCGCGACCAGGCTTCGTCCATTGGTTGCCACCAATGCGATCGGATTTTCGAGTTCCCCAGCGGGCGCCAGCAATCGATTGAGAAAAACCACACTTTGATGAAGCGCATGGCGCACGATGCCGGGATCGGGCGACCGACTTTCCAGTAGCCCCGCATCGTGAAGGAAGGCGAGGAAAAGATGGAAGACGTGTTCCGAGGCGGAGGTACCCCGGATGTTCCGGCGCAGGAACTCCGGAACGCTCTGTAACAACCGTTCCCGGACCGCCTCGAAACCAACGGGTTCACCGGTCATCCCAAACAACCAAAACCGAAACCGGTATGGGTCCAAGTCGTTGGCGGTGTTCCGCGGCGGGCACCCAGCCGCCGCGACGATGGCATCCGAGCGAAGATCGTGCGCGTGCGCGTAGAGATCAACCTCTCGCGTGTCGGCGCGGGGTGTTTTCTGCAAAAGAACCTCTTCCCCCTGGACGAAACCGAGCCCCCAACCCAATGACGCGCTTGGTCCTGACCAGAAAAGCCCCGTCCGCGCCGGGAAGAGGGCGCATGCCGTCAACTCGGGCTGAGAAACTGTATGGGCAGCAAGGAAAACCACTTCCTGAGTATAGTCCGATCACCCCCCAAGAACAGATGAAACCCTCCCCAAATCGCCGACCGGTTTAACCATCCCCGGTTGAACGTGCACCGTTGCAGGTTGAGCGCGCCGTCGCGGTTCGACCATATGAATTTTCCGTCGTCAACTTTTTGCGTTGACTAGGATGGTCAAGCCCTGTTAGCTTCCGACCCGGCGGTTAGGCTAACTGCGTAATAACTCTAGGGAATCCAATCAATACCGTGAAGGGAGCTTGACGAGAACAGTGGCGACTCTCGCTTGTTTTGGAACCCTATTGGGGGTGAACGGGTGTGTTCCGCGCGAGGAGCGCAATCCGGATCAATCGTTCGCATTGTACCAAGTTGCGCTGAGCTCATTCGAGGCGGGTCGGCTTGAAGCCGCGCGCGGCGAGGCCGACAAGGCGCTAAAGGCCGACGCCAACAACGCCGAAGCTCACCAACTACTTGGATTGATTGCATTGAGAGAAGGCGCACAATACGTGGCACAGGTTGAGACGATGGATTGTCTCACCGGCCAAGACGCGACGATGGTCCGTGTCGATGCCAATAAACGGTACCGTGTGGCGGCCAACCATTTCCGCAAGGCGGTTGAGATTCAACCGGAATTTGCGACCGCCTGGAACAACCTCGCCGTGGCGTCCCTCAATTCGCAAGAGTGGGACTCAGCAATCGACGCGGCATCCAATGCGATCGCCATCGGCAACTACGCGGAACCTCATGTTGCGCACGGAAATAGAGGGTGGGGGTATTACAAGAAGGGTGATCTGCAGAACGCCTGGCGCGAACTGCATGATTCCGTTTCACGTCAACCCGGATTTTGCGTTGGCCGATATCGACTGGCGAAGGTCCTGATGGAACGAGATAAATTTGATGATGCTGCTTTGCAGATCGATGCAGTCCTGGCCGACAAGCGTTGCCCCATCCAAGAGGCGCACCTTGCGGGAGGCTTGTTGGCCGATCGCCTGGGCGTGAAGGACAGGGCAGTCGAGTTGTTTGCCGAGTGTATACGCATGGCTCCACGAAGCTGTGTGGCCGCTGAGTGCGAACGTTTGAACCGGATGATTCACTGAAATGTCGAAACTCGCGAACCAACCACCTCACTTCGGAACGTTTCTGCGCAAGGCGCGTGAAACCCGCGAGCTTTCGCTTGGCTGGGTATCGCAGATAACCAAGGTTCCTCAATCGTCGCTCCAGATGATCGAAGCAGCGGAACTGACACTGCTTCCGCCGCCGGTATTCGTGCGTGGATTTGTTCGCTCGTATGCCCGGGCAATTGGGATATCGGATATCGAGCCGGTCGAGATGTTCGACCGTATGATGGATACGATACGTCGCGAGAAAGAGAAGGCAATGCTGCCCCTCGCAGTCGATGGCGATCTACTTGGTGTCGACGGATTGAGGGATGACGATGCACCTGGTGCGCGTCGTGGCGTCGGTCTCTCGATATTTGTGGTGATCGTGTTGGTCCTTGCGACCATCACGGTGTCCTACCTGATGCGTCAGCCACCCGCTCCGGGCGAGGGTCTGTCTCGGTTGCTCGAGCCCGAGGCAGCCGAATTGGCCTCTGGGTTCGACGACCTAGCGTAGTACGAGCGGGTTGCCGAATCGTACGAAGCACTGGGGACATTGGCAAAGCGCCGCAATTGACAAATGTTGCTGTCGACGGGTGCTATCGTGTTGCGAATCGTCAACTTCGGCGACTCGGATCGCGTTGTGACATTGCTCGGGCAATCGACGGGCAAGGTTACCGGACTTGCTCGAGGTGCTCGAAACAGTAGGAAACGGTTTCCCGGGTTGATGGTCGGTGGGCGCGGCGAAGCGTCGATTCGAGACCGTGGAGGCGACATGGTCGCCTTGGAATCGTTCGTTATGGATAGCGATTTTGGGGCGGCTCCTGACGGCGACCTCGGTCGTGCTGCGCACACGGCTTACGCTCTCGAGCTTTGCGAAAGGCTGTGTGCTCCACGCCAGCAGGAGCATGGCGTATTCGCATTGCTTGAATCCATGCTTGCCCATCTTTGTCGAGGTACCCCCAGTTCCACCCGTTTGCGCATTTTTGAGTTGGTGTTGTTGCAGCGGCTCGGATTTGCGGCGGCTATCGATCGCTGTGTATCGTGTGGCCGCGCCGATTTTTCACTCGTGCGAGCCGGCCTGAGCGCCAATGCCGGTGGGTTGATTTGCCAGGCATGCGGCGTGCAGGAGTGTCTAACGCCCGATGTGTTGGAGGCACTTGCGCGTCTCTCCGTCGCCAGCTTGGACGAGGCCGAGACGATCGTTCTGGATCCCGCAACCAACACGTCTTGCCGAGAGGTCGCATTGCGACTCATCTACCAGCACACATCCTCACCGCTGAAGTCTCTCGAGTTCGTCGCCAAGATGGCGATGGCCGCAGCCGGAGACCGATAACGGCTGGTTATTGGCAACCGTCAACCCGGGACTGGAAAAATCGAGTCTGACTGGCATCTTAAAGGGATGAAAAGACCGCCGTTGGTGGGGATTCGCCATTTGGCGCTGTTTGTGCCAGAGCTAGAGGCGTGTGAGCGTTTTTGGGTGGATGTGATGGG
>JAWXBF010000281.1:0-29402 GCA_034439895.1 Deltaproteobacteria bacterium | reverse complement strand
GGATCGTCGTGCTACGGTCTCTGGACAAATGGGTGAAATGGTGTGCGTGAATTGTCCGTTCTGCGGGGAAGATGTGGAAATCCTCATCACACCGGAAGACGTGGGAAGCATGGTCCAGGACTGTGAGGTTTGCTGTCGTCCATGGAAACTCTCCGTTTCGTGGGATGACGACGGACCGTCGGTCGCTGTGGATCGTGCGTAGCCGAACCCGCGGCAACATCTACTCGCAGGTAGGACTGTTCGGGTTCGCGACGCTGCACATGCGCATGTTGCAGCTCGTATCTTTTTGGACGCAAACGCCGAATCCGTCGCACGCATGGGTGCGAAGCGTCTTCTGTCCCACGCAGGCGGGTGAAGCGCACCGAAGATCTTGCGCGAGCGGTTCGCACATGCCCTGTGTTTTCAGGGGTGCCTTGCATGATACGCAGGTGCCCGTGCAACTGGTGTTGCAGCAAACGCGATCCACGCAGAATCCGCTGCCGCAGTCGTTCGGGATAAGGCACGTTTCGCCCAGCCCCGCCTTGGGTACAGCCACGTCGGGTGGCGACGCGTCAGGCATCGGTTCAACTGGTGCATCCATGTTTGAGCCGCCGCTGCCGCCTGCCCCCGCATCCTTATCGGTGCCGCCCGTGCCACCGGTGGATGCGTCAGGCAGCATTGTCACGCCGCCGTCATCGAAGGTCACAATGGGGCCGGCGTCCACGCCTTCGGAAAGCAGCGAAAGCGTTACCAAGATCCGCACCTGTTGCCGGGAGCGAATCGCAACCATGGCCTCGCCTCGTGATACGGTATCTTCACCGATCTGCCCCCAGACCACAACCCGGAGCAGGGTTGTCTCGGCGGAGGTAAAGACGATCATCTCTCCGAGTTCGCTTCCCGAGGTTGTTTCGACTGCCCTTGTCACACCGCTTGTGGGTGTTGGGTCGCCGTTCTGGTAAAGCTCGATCACCACGCGTTCCGGTCGCGAAATTCCCGCACCGTTGCGCACCTCGACGACCGCTCCGGTTTGGTCGATGGAGAGTTCTCCGGTGCCGCCGCAGCCTGTTGAAATCGCAACACAAAAGGCTGCAAGGCAAAGCGCGAATGGCGGGCGTTCAAAAAGCGTTTTCACAGGCGTACGGCTCCCCAGTTGCCGGTCATTTGAAACGAAGGGTCCTCGTCACCGCTGACGAGGACTCCGACCACGACACCAGCGGCGACAACCGCGGCGACGCCGGCCCAAAAGTACCAGCGCGAGGTGATTCCGGGTGAAGACTCGGCTTTTGCGGGCGCCTCTGTGAGCGACAAGGCCGTTGGCGACCCAGTACGGGTCGTTGGCTCGGGAACGGGAGGTGGAGGCTCGGGCGCGGGCGCGGCGACCGGTTCGGGGGGCAGCGCTGCCAAAAGCTCTTCGATCGCCTTTTCTGCGATCTCGCGATCCGCGGCCTCAGGGTTGGTTTCGAGAAATTCACGGTAGGACTTGAGGGCCCCCGGCGCATCCTTCATCAGGTGTTTGCTATGGGCGATGTTGAGCAGAAAAAGCGCCTTTCCGCTCAGTTTGTAACCTTCTTCAAACGCCGACAGGGCGTCCGGATAGTTGCCCGCGCGGAAGGCGCGATCCCCGCGGGAATAGGCTTTTTTCGCGGCGGCGACGTTGTCCTGAGCCTGCACACGGCTCGGTACCGCCGAGAATACGGCGGCCATCATCAGGTAGGGCAGCAAACGTCGAGCGTCGATCACGGGGTCATCATCGTCGATTTGCGAGACAATATTGAGTGGTTGAGAGTTTACCGAGCCGAAGCCTGTTGGAGATGACGCGGAAGCGCGGCTTGGGGCAAACTCGGTTCACCATGAATCCCATTGCGGCCCTGCCCGGGAGACGATTCGTTCGTTTCGAGCGTTCGGAGCGCCCCTCGCTGTCTGAAGATAAGGCGGGTGATCCGTCCCAGATCGCGGCCTACCGCGTGGTATCGGCGCAAACCATTTGCGGCGAGCCCTGCGGGTTGGCGGCAGGCGACCGCATCTGGCGGGTTGAGTGCAGTGACACGATGGAAGAAAATTCGAGCCGCGGTGGACTGGTCTGGGAAGGCGTGACGACCCATTTGCAATACACCGATGCTTCCGAACGCAGCGAGTTGCTCGCCATGTCGGCTGCCCCGCGTCTGGGCCACGTGGTGATAATACCGATCTCAAAAAGCGCAGCGTGGTGGGCACTGGCGCAGGACGAAAGACAGGCTTTTTTTCGGAAAGGGCCGCGCAGCGAAGGCCATACCCGAATTGGTATGACGGTTGCTGATCGGATTTTTAGGCGATTGTTTCACGCGCGGTATCAACCGCATTCAGCCTGGGACTTTCTGACGTACTTTGAGTTCGCCGATGCGGACGCGGACGCTTTTCGCGAGGTGCTCACCCACCTCCGCAATCCGGAACGCAACCCCGAATGGGGCTACGTGGTTCGCGAGTCGGAAATCTGGATGCGACGCGAGATCTGAGCCGGGGAGGAGAAGATGACACGGCTCGGATCGACGCGGCTTTCCCTCTCAGAATTTCGTGGCGCTGCACAAGAGTCGCCATAAATTCGGCGCGCGATCTGCACCTCTCGTTTCGCCAAGTGCCTGTTTTTACGACGGCGGCGCCCTGGCGGGATCGGCTCGATGGGTCGGCACGGTGTTTGCTTTAGCAAGGGTAAACCGCCGAGGAGGCGACCCCACATGCTTACCAATACCAACCTAAAAAAACGTCATCCCTGGTTGCTGATTTCCCTTTCACTTGCGGCTGCACTTTCAGCCTGCGGCGATTCGCCTTCGAGTGAAACGAAGCCCGGCGCCACCGATTTTACCAACGACGAGATCGCCAACAATGGTCGAGGTGAACTAGCCTCTCCCGGGGCCGCCGACGATGGCGCCGCTGTGCCCCAGGCTCCGCCTTCAGGCCGCATGGGAGAAGTGGAAGAAGCCGACATCTACCGCATCGATGGCGATCGGATGTTTCTCTTCAACACCTACCGGGGTTTCGTTGCGTACGACATCAAGAACACCAAGAATCCAGAGCGACTCTCTCGACTGCCGGTCTTCGGGTATCCGGTTGAGATGTTCGTACAGGGAAACACCGTCTATGCCTTGCTGCGCGACGCGCTTTACCTGACGGGCGACAAGAGCGACATGAAGTTCGAGCGTCACAATGTTTCGCAGATGGTCGCCATCGACGTGACCGACATCAAGAAGCCACGTGTATTGCAGACGGTCGACATCATCGGCGAGCTGCGCGAAGGTGTGTCGCGCAAGATCGAGAACACGATTTACGTGGTGTCCGACGTTGCACAAAACTACTGGTGGGGTTGGAGCTACCCGGGGCAAACGCGAGCCGAGCAAAAGGAACAGGCCTGGGTGTATTCGTTCAACGTCGCCAATCCAAGCTCGATGCAACTGGTGAAGAAGTTGCAGATCTTCGAGGGCGGGGGCGTCCAGTTCAACGACCCGAAGCTCGGCATTGGCCTCTACAAGGTTTTCCAGTCGGTGGCGATTTCGGCCACCTCCAACGCACTCATGGTGGTCGAGAACTGGTATCTGTCGACGTACAGCAACGGCGTGACCTCCACCGATGCCAAGACCTATCGCTGCGGAAGCTACAGTTCTGATCAACAAGCGCGGGTGAGCATCATCGACATCTCGGATCCCGCAGGCGACATTCGCGTCCACACGAAGTTCGAGACGGAGGGCCAAATTGGCGATCAGTTCAAGATGACCTATGTGGACGATCCGAAGGCCAAGACCGGCACGTTCTTCGGTATCTTTGCGCGCCAAGGTTGGTCGGGATCAAACTGTAGCGGTCAATCGCATATCGAAAACGTCATCGAATCGTGGGACGTGACGAATGGTTCGGCTCCCATCAAGCTCTCAAGCCTTGCGTTCGGCAAGCAGGACGAGACGGTGCGCGGTTCGGCTTTTGATGTGGAACGCAACGTTGCCTACGCCATCACCGCCCGCCAAATCGATCCGTTGTACACCATCGATCTGTCAAATCGAAACAGTCTGAAGATTCTCGATTCGATTGATGGACTTTCTGGTGACATGAGCGTGTTTCGCTTGGTCGCCGGCAAGGGCTTCTTGATGGGAATCGGTCGTGACCAAAGTGCCACCTGTATGGGTTTCCAGGATACCGGTACGTGGCGTCCCAGCAACATCGCCGTGAGCCTCATCGATGTCCGCAACTTGAAGGATATCAAGTTGGTACAGCGCCAGTGCGTCGCCATCGAGAATGCCGAGTGGATTGGTTCCGACGTGACCTGGAACATGGACCAGGCGCACAAGATGATTGGGATGCATTCAGACGGAAAAACCAACGTGCTGACGTTGCCGATCTACTACGCCAAGAAATCGCAGGAAAGCAACTGGTGGTGGTACCACTACGAAACTGCGGTGGGCGTGATGACCTGGAATCTCGACGATTACGCGGCTGGCGTAGCCGGCGCCGAAAAGAACGTATTGCAGAATTTCGGTACGGTGATTCACCCCGAGGGACAGGTGCGTCGATCGATTGTGTTCTCGCATGCCTCGTCGGGCCGGCGAATGATGATCAACCTTTCGGATACGCATCTGTCGATGGTCGACATGACCGATCTGTTGAAGCCGAAGCTTGACGCCATCGTTGAACTTGCACCGTATTACTCGCAGATCTTTGCGTTTGGCGCGTACGTGGTTGAACACATTCAGGACTCGCCCGACTACGGGTGGAATGGTCAGGGGGTATCCGAGTTTCGCGTCAAGCCCGCCACCGGAGACGATCTTGAAGCAACACCGGCCATTGCAACTTTTCGGATCGGTCAAGTCAATCAAGTGTTGAAGCACGAAAACAGCCTGTTGTTGTTCCGATTCGTTCGGGGTGAAAAGATCGGTGCAACCGGCCAGTCCATTCCCCCCACCCAGGAAGTGGTGGTCGTGGACATGACCGATCCGACCAAGCCCAGGTTGGCGGGCTCGACGCCGATGCCGTCGAATGTCTATCCGTACTACCAGTACTGGTGCGGCGGCTACGGTGGATACTGGTTTGATAACCAGAACAACTGGGTCTCCACGTCGAGCGGCGTAGTCATGTTGTCGCAAGACTGGAATCAAGCCGCGCAGAAATCGCGATGGTTGCTGAACTTCTTGGATCTACGGGTGCCCGGTGCCCCCAAGGTGCAACAAACCTTGATCGATGGACCACGCTACGACGAGTTCTTCGGCCTCGTGCGGGATGACGTGGATCGCAGCGGATTCTATTTGGCTTTCCGCGACACCATTGGTGTCTTGACCAAAGCCGGACAAGGCTTCACCAGCTACAAGTACTACGCGCAGCGCTTCGGCGTGACGGACGCGGGATTTGTCGGCGGTGAGACCGTCAACCTCCCCGGTCGTCTTGTGCGAACCTGGTCAGGCGCCGGGGTCAGTCGATTGTTCCTGACTCAGGACAATTCCTACAAACAGGTCGCAACCGCTGACGGCAAAGATCTCTACTGGCGAAACGACTTCCAGCTGAACCTCTTGCAGGCGAGCCGCGAGGGTGGACGCCCGGCGGCCTCATTGCTCGATTCCTTCCGCTTCGAGGATCAGTACCTTTCCGACTTGATCCCGATGGGTGACAAGTTGTTTGTCAACGCGGGTCGCGGCGGCTACTGGGGGTTCGGGAATGAGGTTGCGGTTGGTGGCATTGGACCGGGCGTGTCCACATTGGGGCAAACGGTGTCGGCCGATGCATGGCAAGATTATTCGGATCACGTGATGGTCTTCGATCTCTCGAAGGGCAAACTGTCTCGCACCTTTGATCGTGCCACCGCCACCACCGGGGTTCGGTTCATGGGCATCAACCGGAATCACCTCTTCTTGAACCTGCCGGGTGACGGCATCTTGGCGCTCGACATTTCCAATCCCGATGCTCCATCGGGCCGCCAGTTTTTGCGGACACTTGGTTACGCTTCGTATATCGAGTTTGCAGGGAACACCGCGTACATTGCCTCTGGAAACTTCGGTATCCAGACCATGACGCTCATCGGTCCGAAGGTTCTGTCCATTCGCTGAGGATCGTGGCGACAGGGGGGTGGTAAATCGTGCTTGACCAAAAAAGTCAACCGCGGTTTACTAATCCCCATGCCGTCTTTTCCGTCGCAGCTGGAACGTGCCAAGTCTGACAGCGTTTTGCAGCTGTTGTTCAAGGCGGCGCGCCTCTGGAATGAACGGGCACTCGCGGTGGCCAGCAAAACTTCGGGGATCACCCTGCGCGCTTCCCATACCGCCATCTTCCCGCACCTTGATCTGCAAGGAACGCGGCTGACGGTTCTGGCTTCTCGCCTTGGCATCTCGAAGCAGGCGGTTGGACAATTGGTCGAGGAGCTAGAGGGGATGGGCGTGCTCGAGCGTACCGAGGACGAAACCGATGCCCGCGCGCGCCTGGTGCGATTCACGCCGAGGGGGCGAAAGGCTTTGATGCAGGGCCTTTCGATTCTGAAGAGCCTTGAAGACGAAGTGGAACGGACGATTGGTGCAAAGGATCTCGGTCGGCTGCACCAAAACCTTGCCGATATGGTTGCCCGGGCAGAGGCGCATCCGAAATAGAATCTCCGACGGGGCTCAGGAAAGGTGTCCGAGGGTGGAATCGACGGAAATCCTGGATTTTGTTGTTCCAAACGAAGCGTTTAGGCTTTGGGGTAGCTAAAGTATTGCCCCGTTGAATCCTCACGTTTTGTCCGAATGGAAGCACCAGCTCAGCCGAGCGATTGAGATGGCTGCGGCCGATTCGAAAGCGGGCACGATTGCCGATCGGGAGATCTTTTACGCCGTCGATCTGCCACGCACCCGCCGAACCGGCGAACTTGCCTTTGTTTTGCTTGAGCGGAATACCGAGGCCGCGATGCCCGTCCACGTTGCGGCTCGCGTGACCTATCCAGAGCTGGTCACCTTGCGGGATGAATCCGACCGCATCCTGTTGCCGATGTTGCAGGGCGTGGATGGCAATCGGGACTGGCGCCTGCCCGCGACCTTCCTCGCTTCGTCGTCGTCCTCCATTTTTCACTCGGAAGTCACGCTGCCGATAGAGATGGCCGAGATCGTGTTGCCGATGTTGGTGCGCACCGGCCGTCTTGGTTTGCGAAGCGTGGCGGACGGGCCGATGACGCCGTTGCACTGGGACAACACGGGTCGGTGGCAGCTAAGCCTTGACCTGGTTTGCCCTGAACGCGCGACGACTGTCGAAGTTGTGCCACGATTCGAACGGGGCTCTGAAACCATTGCGTACGAGGAGGATCCCACCCTCACGCCTTCGGGCTGGATCATTTGGCGCGACAAGATCGGGTTGATTGATTACCGGGGTGGATACGGCTTCGTGGAGGGGCCGCCGCTCAAGGTTCCCCGCGTGGAGTTGCAATCCTTGCTGGCTACTTTGTATTCGTCGCCCCGGCTGCCGCCGATCCTGTTGCCACCCTCGCTTGGCCTGCAGGAGACGGTAGGCGTGCCACAACCTTTGCTGCATGTACACTCGGGAACGCGCCCCGGTGGTCGTACGGTTGAAACCCGACTGAGCGCAAAAGTTTGGTTTGACTACGACGGCGAGCTTGTGGCAGCCGGCGATCCGCGATCGCGAATTGTTCGCGTGGATCGCTCGATTCTGATTCAGCGCGACGGGGATGCGGAATCGCGTTTGTTGCGGCGGCTGTCGTCCTTGAAGATGAAGAAACAGACTTCGGGCGACTTTGAGTTTGCGCCGCGTCTGTTGCCCAACGTCGTTCGAGTCCTGGTCGGCGACGGCTGGCGCGTCGAAGCCGATGGCACTGTGTATCGAAGGGCATCGCACTTTCAAATATCGGTGAAAAGCGGGGTCGACTGGTTTGACCTGAGCGCCACCGCCGATTTTGATGGACAGGTCGTTGGGTTACCCGAATTGTTGGTGGCACTGCGGCAGGGCGACGGATCGATACGTCTCGACGATGGCACCCTTGGCATTCTTCCCGAGGCATGGCTGGAAAAGTTCGAGGTGCTCGCTGATCTCGGACAGGTGGAGGGGGCCCAACTTCGTTTCGCCCGAAATCAAGCTGGATTGCTGGATGTCCTGGTCGCACTCGAGCCCGACGTTCAAACGGATGCTGCTTTCGACGAGGCAAGGAAAGCGCTGGCGGGCTTTGATGGCGTCAAACCACTGAAAGCGCCTCCGGGTTTCTGTGGTACGTTACGCGCCTATCAAGAACAGGGCCTTGGTTGGTTCGAGTTCTTGCGGCGCTTTGGCTTCGGTGGCTGTCTCGCCGATGACATGGGTCTTGGCAAAACCGTACAGGTCCTTGCGCTCATCGAGTCGCGTCGACAATCGAAAAGTGGTCCCACGCTGGTCGTGGTTCCGAAGTCGCTCATCTGGAACTGGCAGAAGGAAGCACAACGTTTTGTCCCCAATCTTCGCGTCCTGTGTCACGTGGGGACAGAACGGTCGCGCGAAGTCCTGGAGTCCGGGAACAACGATCTGATCTTGACGACGTACGGGACGATGCGGAAAGACATAGCCTACTTGCGCGAGATCGAATTTGACTACGTCATCCTTGACGAGGCCAATGCGATCAAGAATCCCCGTTCCGATTCCGCGCAAGCGGCGAGATTGTTGCGCGGACGGCAGCGCCTGGTGTTGACCGGCACGCCCATCGAAAACCACCTGGGTGACTTGTGGTCACTGCTTGATTTCCTCAATCCGGGATTGCTCGGGACCGCACGGGCATTTGCATCCGTTTCGGACGGCGTGAAGCCCACATCGGGCGCTTCGGGTTTCCTCGCGCGATCGTTGCGTCCCTTTATATTGCGTCGTACGAAAGAGGCGGTTGCGCCCGAGTTGCCGCCGAAACACGAGGAAGTCCTGCTTTGCGAAATGGATCCCGCACAGGAACGCCTCTACGGGGAGTTGCGCGATCACTATCGCGCCAAACTGCGCGGTCGGATCGATACCCATGGCCTGGCGCGCTCGAAGATGCACGTGCTCGAGGCATTGTTGCGGTTGCGTCAGGCCGCTTGTCACCCGGGCCTTGTCGATAAAAGCCGCACGGCCGAATCAAGCGGGAAGTTGGACGTTCTGTTGCAGCGCCTCGCCGAGGTCCGACAGGAGGGTCACAAGGCCCTCGTCTTTTCGCAGTTCACAAGTTTTCTGGCCATCGTCCGGCAGCGTCTCGATGCGGAAAAAATCGCGTACGCATACCTTGATGGCAGCACCCGCGACCGTCAGGAGGTCGTGACCCGGTTTCAGGAAACGCCGGATTGTCAGCTCTTTCTTGTCAGTTTGAAGGCAGGCGGCGTTGGGTTGAACTTGACCGCCGCAGATTACGTTTTCATTCTGGATCCGTGGTGGAACCCTGCCGCAGAGGCCCAGGCCGTGGATCGCGCGCACCGCATTGGTCAGGACAAGCACGTTTTTGTGTATCGGTTGCTGTGTCGCGAAACAGTCGAGGAAAAAGTCGCAGCCATGCAGGCATCGAAACGTGACCTTGCCGCGTCTGTCATCAACACGGACAACAGTCTGGTTCGAGATCTGGATCGCAAAACCATTGAGATGCTGCTCGGCTGAGGTTGCTCAAGCCTCAGCGTTGCGTGACAGCGTGTCGGTGGTGTCGCGCAACACGGCAACTTGTTCGAGGATAGCTTGTTGATCCGATTCAACCTGTTTGATGATCTTGACTGCGTTGTTGTTGATGGTGCGCGCCAGGGTGTGAATGGTTTCGAGTCGTTCGGCTCGGTTTTCGATTTCGTGAATCGCCCGGTTGATGCTGGATAGATCAATCGCCTGCTTTTGACTTTGGCGCGCGATCCGAACGCACAACGCCCGGGCAAGCTGCACCCCGCATTCGAGAGCCACATCCGTCGTCGGATCTTCGGGATCCCATACGACCAGAATCGCGTTGTCGTGGCGCTGTAAAAAAATCATATCCGCCGGACAGGTTTTCCTGGAAAAGACAAACAAGGCAATTTGCGCTTCACGTGTCTTTCGCATGTTGCCGCACGCTTCGAGTGCACGCTTCACGTTGTAGCTGGCGTCTTCCTTGGCCTCAATGGCGATGCGAGCCCCAGCCGCAAGGTTTTCACTGCCAAGGATCAGAACACCGTCTCCGCACTTGCTGGTGGTCCGTTTTCCGGGCGTATTCCCGGTGCGTTCAACCAGATCCCCAAGGGCGCTTCCCCGCCTTTCAAGCCAGGTCAGCAGATCGTTCTCGAAATCTAGCCCATGGGTGGTGCTGCGAGCTTCTGCCTCTTGCCGCGCCGTGAGTGAAGCGAGCGATTTTCCCACCGCCTCCTGAAAGCGTGCGTTGTTTAAATTGTTGGCCTCCATTTTTTCGCCAAGGCAGCGCAACATCCGCGAAAGCGCGGATTGTTCGTTGTTGAGTGAGAACTCAGCCGTCATCGACTGGATCTCGTGTCGAATGCCCTCGCGCAGGTTCCCGTGTTTTTCTTCCAGTTGACGAACCAGCACGGGCAGGGCTCCGTCGGTGCTGTCGAATGAAAAGGTTTTTCGGACCATCTCGTTTTGGCTCTCGATCGATCGTTGCATCGATTCGCGCACGGCTGTGACGATGCCGCGCGTTGATTCGGGATCGAGCAATCGAAAGATGGGGCTTTCAGCGCCGACATGTTCTGCCATGGCGCGCGCGAGATCGGAGGTCTCACCGAGCACAGTCTTGCTGAGCACGTTGGCGAGTTCGCCATCCCCGCCAACGAACTTCTCGATGCGTTCGGAGAACTTGCCTTCTCTTGGATCCAGATACTCACGCAAAACGTTTGCGAGATTCGTCTGCATCTCCCGGGTGTGTGAACGCAGCTTCTCATCCATGACCTGCATCACCCGCTCACCTTCGCGTCGGATGTTTTCGGCTCCGAGCTGGCCGCGCATGTGTTGCATCGCCGTGATACCCATCGAGAGCGCGGTGAGTGCAAAACCTGTTCGTTCGTGCTGCGCGAGCGCGGTCAGTGCCGCGACCGCCGTCGGGTCGGTGATCTGGAGATTGAGAGACAGTTCAGTCGGCAACGGAGACGGCTCGACGGGGTAGCTGGGCACTGCAGTCAAAAGAGGTGTTGGGCTCATGGCGAATCCAACGTACCTGACCCGTCTGACACCATTTTCTTGGGCTTGGGAGTTTGCAGCGCGATGCGTCTTTGACCTGCTGGCCGTCCGCAACCCGACAAATCTGCACCTGGCGCGGCGAGAAATCAGCACGCGGGCGAGTTCCATTTCCTAGACTCGCGCCATGAGCAACGCACAGGGGTCCGATCGCGTCCCCGACACCCACAGCAAGGCCCTCAAGATCAATCTGGATAACCGGCGCTACGGCACCTTCGCCGAGATCGGTGCCGGTCAGGAAGTGGTGCGCTGGTTTTTTCGCGTGGGGGGTGCAGCCGGAACGATTGCCAAGAGCATGTCGGCCTATGACATGGAGGTCAGCGATGCGATCTATGGCAAGGCCGAACGCTACGTTTGTCGCCCCCGCCTTCAGCGAATGCTGGACTACGAATACGATCTGAACTTGTCGCGTTTGCTTGAAACCCGCGGCTCCTCGACGGCGTTTTTTGCGTTTGCGGATACGGTTTCTGCCCGGAACTACAAGGGCACGAATGAGTGTCACGGATGGATGGGGGTCAAGTTTCAGTCACATCCACGCGATCAGTTCAGTCAGATCATCATTCACGTGCGCATGCTGGACAGCGAAAACGCTTTGCAACAGGAGGCTCTCGGCATTGTTGGCGTGAATCTCTTATTTGGCGCGTTCTTCTTGTTTCACGCACCGGAACAACTCATTGAATCGTTACTGGATGGTTTGACCACCCAGCGCATTGAGATCGACATGATCGAGTTTTCCGGAATCGAGTTTCGTCTTGTCGACAACCGCTTGATGGGTATGAAGCTGGTGCAGATTGGCTTGAGCGGTGTGACGATGTTCGCCCCGGATGGCGCCGTGCTGCAGCCCTCCGAGGCGTTGCACAAAAAGAATGTTCTGGTCGAGCGGGGAAGTTTTCGCCCGGTATGCCACGCGAACACCGACATGCTTCGCTGTGCGCGGATGTCTTTCGACCGGGATCTCGGTCCAGAGGCGGGACCGACGATCGAACTGATGGAGTTGACCATGCGCGATCTGCGTGAAGAAGGCGGAGAGGTCGATCGGGCAGACTTCCTTGCAAGGGCCGACATGCTCGCGGCGTGTGGCAAGACGGTTATCATATCGGACTATTTCGAGTACTACAGGCTTGCGGGATACCTGTTCAGCTATACCAAGAAGAACATCGCCATCACGATGGGTGCGTCCAGTCTCGCAGACTTGTTGGATGAAAAGTATTACACAACGCTGCCGGGCGGGATTCTTGAATCGCTGGGTCGTTTGTTCAAGAACGATCTGCGCCTCTACATCTACCCCTTTGTCGAGCCCGGTACCAACGAAATGGTGACTGTGGAAACCCTCAAGGTTGCGCCACGGTTGCAAAAGCTTTACGGCTATTTGGTCGATAGTGGCTACGTGCGGCAACTGGAAGGTGCGAACCGCGATTACCTTCAGATCTTCTCCCGCGATGCGCTCCGGAAGATCAAGGAAGGGGATCCAACGTGGGAGTCCATGGTGCCGCTTGAAGTGGCGACCCTCATCAAGGAGCGGCGACTTTTGGGGTACCGACCTTCGCGCGTCTAGCGAAGTACGGTTTGGTCTAGCCTGTCAAGCCGACGGTCTCGACGACTACAGTTTGATCTTTCTGTGTGCCTCGAACTGATCTAAGCTCGCGGCATGCTGTGTTGGTCGTTTGTTTTAATCATGTTGGTCGGGGCGATTTCCCCGGCTCTGGCCGCTGACAAGGGGGGAGCGGACCCCGAGGTGAACAAGAACTTCGTGAACCCGGGTCTCAAGGTAGACGATTGGGTGTCGAAATTCGAGGTGGAGTCGCGCGAGGTCTACAAGTTCCGAAAGAAGATTGTCGCCGCGGCGGGCATCAAGAAGGGGGAGATCGTGGCAGACATTGGTGCTGGCACCGGCCTTTTTACCTTCCTCTTCTCGGACGCCGTCGGAAGGCAGGGTCGCGTGATTGCCGTCGATATCTCGAAAGCGTTTTTGAAGCACATCGAGAAACAGGCGAAGGTAAGAAAACGAGCCAACGTTGTTGTGGTGCAAGGCGGAAGCGATTCTCCCAATCTCGCCGATGCCTCGGTGGATCGAATATTTGTTTGCGATACGTACCACCATTTCGAGAACCCATCGGCAATGTTGGCCGCGATGCGACGGGCTCTCAAGCCGTCCGGCGAGTTGGTCCTGGTCGAATTTATTCGGGAGGAGGGTAAAAGCTCCGAATGGACGCTGAAGCATGTTCGGATGAGCGAACGGGACGTGGTGGCCGAGTTCGATGCCGCGGGTTTCTCGATTGCTCGACGCCAGGATTTTTTGAAGGACAACTACATCCTGACGTTTAAAGCGCCAGCCTCCGCGGTTCCCCAGTAGCCGTGGCGATTGCTGTGAAGCCGTCGAGCGCAGCCAGTCGAATTCTGCTGGGGTGGTTGGTCGTGGCGGTGATCAATCAGCCGTTCGTGGCGTTGCAGGGCGGATTGCACACCCTGTCGAACCGCCTCGCGCACCACGGTTTTGATGTCGGGCAGTTTCTCGCGCTTGGATTGTTCAGCGCCGGTTTGTTTTGGATTCGAGATCGAATCCCCCTTGGGAAATTTTCGGGGCATCGCCGCTATTTTGCGATCGGACTTGGTTTCGTAGGTTCGTCCACGCTTGCGGCAATGGTGTTGCCGTTTGATTTTTCGGGATTTGTGTCACGGATGGAAGAAAAGGGAAGTCAGGTTCCCTGGTTGTTGGTTGTGCCAATCGGCGTCGGCGTCGCTCTGACATTCGTTGCCTTTTTTGTCCGTCCGTTTTCGGCCGGCGCAATGCAATGGTTTCTGCTTTCGACAGGTTGCGTGCTCGCCATTGTGAACAATGTCTTGCTCCCCGGGGACTATTTTGGCATTCATTTGTTTGTCGCGATCTCAAGCGCGCTGATGCTGGGTGTCGCGGTCTCCTCCCTTGCTTCGATCGATTTACTGTCCGGTGCGAATCGCTGGCGCTTGTTTCTGCTTGCCGGTCTTGGGCTGTGTGCCCTCGGTGCAATTGCGATCGTGCCGAGCAACGCGGTTCGACTTGCGTTCTATCGCGTCCCGGGGTCTGTGTTGGCGCCGTTTCAACGGCGTCTCGTATCGGATTCCAAGATCGACACCGACAACGTCACCCCTTTTGCTCAGGGTCCCTGGTTCGCGATGCGTGCTGCGGTTCCGGGTATTTCCAGCAACCAGTTCTCGTTGTTTCCAGAGAATCCGATCATATTGCTAATCACGATCGATGCCTTTCGAGCCGATTTGCTTGGCAGTGACAGGTACGCCGCCGACCTCCCGGCTTTTTCGCGGTTGCGCGACGAGTCCGTGTTTTTCACGCAGAACCGCTCGGTTTCGCCATCAACCTCCGCCTCATTGTTTTCGATGATGACGGGGAAGTACTACAGTGCGACGTACTGGACCAAGAAGACACCTGCGTCGGAAACGACGCCGCATCTGGATCCAACGCCGCGGTTGGCACAACTCCTCAACAAGTATGAACCTTCGTTGCACACTGCCCACGTGGTGGCCGTTGCCGGTCTCGCTGCCAACAAAGGGACCGGGATTGGATTTGCCGAAGAGATTCGACCGGGCAAAGACTACGAAAAAGCAGAAAAGGTCGTGGACGGAATCCTTGATGTGGTGGCCCGACACAGGGACGGGAAGGTGCTGGTCTACGCGCACTTCATCGATCCCCATCTGCCCTATGCAAAACAACCGGGAGACGAATCGACCTTTATTGGGTACCTGCGTGAGGTGACCGACGTGGATCGGGCACTGCAACGCATGCGTGATACGTTAGAGCAGAGCGGTGTTTGGCAACGTTGTGTTGTTGTTGTGACCGGAGATCACGGCGAAGAGTTCGCCGAACATGGCGGGCGCGGGCACGCGGTGACGATGTACGACGAGCTGTTGCGGGTCCCGTTGCTAATTCGTGTCCCTGGTGTTGCGCCCCGAAAGGTTTCGGTCCCGACGAGCATCCTGGACGTGGGGCCCACCTTGCTTGACTTGTTGGGATCCGAGACCCCCGGCAACTGGATGGGTCAAAGCCTGGTGCCTTTTTTGCGCGGCGAAACGCCTTCGCTCGCGCGGCCGATTGCGGGCGACGCCAGCCGGCGGATGCAAATGATCGTATTTCCAAACGGGATCAAGGTCATCGAAGATCTGCACCGACGAACACTGGAGATCTACAACCTGCACGCCGATCCCGCTGAAGCCAACAACCTCCTTGAGACGATGGGCCCCACGGGTGATCAATACATCAACGGGTTGCGAATGTTTTTCAAAGCCAACGCATACACGCGCGATGGATACGTACCACCCATTCGTCGGTTTTAGAGCGTTTCGCTAGCGCAGCAGCGCAGGGTTGGCGCCCGTCAGTTCGCCCAGTTTGGCGTCCAATCCGACTGCAGACAACATGCTGGCCAGGACCTTGGCGGGATGTTCCCCCAAAAGACGGATGTGCTCGCCCAGCTTCATGCCGTTGCCCGCAATCAAGCACGCCATTTCGTCACCGCTGTGCGCGTTCATTCGGCCTTGGTATTGACCGTGTCCGGCCTCGAAGAAGAGTCCTGCGGTGACCTCGTCGAGCAGTGTTCGCCCGGGCGCAATCGTGACACCCGCCAGCTTCCCGATGAGATAGCCGAAGTAACGAACGGGATAGTGGTGACACAAAGCCACCGAGTCATTGGGACTACCGTTGGCCCGTTCGACAGGGCCGCCGTGTCCTATCTGATGTTGGTCGCCGCGCAACCCGGTGGGATCCTCGCTGTTGAGGAACGATTGCGTGTAGCTGAACATCAGCGTGCCTGTTCTGGCCAAGTTGCAAGCCATGGCTGCGGTCAAAATGTCGATGAAGGCGGTTGCGCGCTTGTCTTCGTCGCTCCAACCCTGTCCGGCATTGAAGCCGCCGCCATCACCACCCGTGCCACCGGCGTAGGCGGGATCGGGACCGGGGTTCCTGCGAAGAGCGCAACCAGTGACTCCCGGCGTGCCGTCCGGCTCTAGTTGTTCCACGCGGGATTTCAAGGTTGAGATGCCATCGAGGTGGGTTGCGAGGCGCTTCCGATCTTCCGAGCCGAGACGTTCGTTCAAACGCTGCGCCGATGGAAGTGCCAGATCAAGCACGCTTTCGCGTCGAAGCGCAGCACGCTTCTGGGCGCTGTTGTCCACCATTCCAGCGCCGCCTGGCGTGAAGCCCTCGAAGAGCGACGTGAAAAGCGCCCGGGGACTGACCTGGGCCGAGACGGGTTGAAGGCCACCCGTGGCATTCGCCTTCCACGACATCGTGTTGTCGTGTGTGCCGCCGTTGCCGTAGTTTCCGGCCTGCACGAGGCAGCGCAGTGTGGTTCCTGAGGCGAATTGCTTTTCGGCAATGACATCCGCCGTTTCACCGTTGCAGATGGGACTGGTGTCCCGACTGGTCGTTCCGGAAAGAAGGGGCGATACCGTACCACGGTGATGGTAGGAGCTTGCGTTCGCAACGCCGCTTCGGTGCGGGAGCCGCAGCCCTGTCACGACAGACACCAGGTTGCGCACGTCGGGAACGTCACCTGCCCAGTTTCGGATCGGCTCGACGAAGTCGCCGAAACGCGGATGCTTGTATTTTCCGCTCCCGTTGGCAAGTCCGCCCAGGGGCTGTAGTGAAAGGGGTAGGGCCATGCCACTCAGTTTGCCGGTGGCCGCTGGGCGGAATCGGGAGTTTGAGTTGTCTCCGTCCTCGCCCATCGCCTGGCCGCTGTCACAGATGAGAAGGCGAGGGGTCGCGGGTGGTTGCGCCGAGGCGCGCTTGGGCTGGAATATTTCAAGGAAGGGGAGTGCAAGGGCAGTTCCGGCTGATCCGCGCAAAAAGATGCTTCTAGTTGCTCGTAGGGAAAGTCCTTCTCGAACACCACGCGGCGGACGAGTGCGGCGCTTTCGTTCCACATGTCGAGCTTGATGCCGTCCCGAGGCATCGTGCTGAACCCGAGCCACTGCGCGTGGTAGTCCACCGTTTGTCGTTCGGCACGCGGATCTTCCAGCATGACCTTGGCAAACGCCTCGCGGGTCGACGCATTCGTGAGATCTTCACCATCAGCCTTCGTTCGCAACGCATCGTCCGGTGCTTCGCCCCACAAGAAAAATGAGAGCCGACCCAGCAACTCGGACTGCGTGAGTGTGCGTACATTATCTTTTCCCTCGCCGAGCTCGACGCGATGGAAGAAGTCCGGCTGTCGCAACATCGCCTCAAGGCCGACCGCAAGCACATCGTCAATACCGCCGAGATCGGTGGCCTGATTTGCGATGGCGATATACGCCTTGGACTCAATGTCGTTGCCAGGTCGGCGCAAGATGCGTGGCGCCCATTCTTTGTAGAAGCGTTCCATACAGACGCTCGGCGTGCCGTTGCCGGGGCAGGTGCGAACGCGTGCCCAGATCTTGGGGTTGGCGCGGGATTGCTCGACAAGTGTGCTCATGGCGAGTGCTGCGTTTTCGAGAAAGGCGAGTCCGTTGTCGAGGTTCTTTTGCTCGTTGTCGAAGACCGCATAGCCATCGGGTGGAAAATGGGGTCGCGTGGTCTTCAACTCGGGAAAAACGGTATCCAGTGTTGCCTCGAGCTCGCGCACGGGCAGGCGACGAAGCCCACCGCCAGGTAGAAGTCGGCTGCCGGAACTGCCGAGACTTCCGACGGTACCGCCCGAGCGATTGCCGGCAGAACCACCGTTCGAGTTGTTGCCGCCATCGCCTGTGCTGATGTCGCTGCCGGAACCACGGATGGTTCCTGAGCAGCCAACTGTGGCGGCGAGGCAAGCGGCACTCAGGCCCAAGGTGAAGAAGAAGTGCCTGGATTTCTTGGATTCCTGATGTTTCACGGCGTACCCCACTGGATCAAGGGACGCGAACCAGGAACGGCGAAGCTCAACTATTTTTGGGACGCCGGCCGCGACGGTTTGTAGCACCATGCTGTCCCATCGTGGACGCGACCAACCATTCGGCGATTCGGTAGAAGCGACTCCATTCGAGCGCGGCGTTGCTCCACCCGGTCGTAACACAGTAGATACTCCGATGTTCGCCCCGATGGTGTTCCTGATGGCGCTGCCGCGGGAGGATCAACCAGGCCCGCCGGAACATCGTGATCCATGTGCCTGGCGCTTCGAGATGCGCCCAGCGGTGAAAGAGGTTGGTGAGCAACAATCCAGCCGCAGCGGCCAGCAAAAACGTCTCCCATGCTGTCGATGTGGAAGGGGGAATCGCAACGAGTGGAATCAACCCGAGAGAACTGTTGCCCACGCGTTCAAGGAACCCATGCCGGGTGAGGGCCATCGGATCGCGGTGGTGATCGCGAGACGGAGCGATGAAAAGCGGACCAATGATGAGCGTGTTTTCTCGAAAAAAAGTATCACAAATCCAGTGCGCAAGACCCGAGGCGATATCGGCCAGCACGTAGCCCAGCACAGCCGCGGGGAACACCTCGAAAAGTGCCGCACTCGCGGGTCATTGCGTGGCCAAGGCGATCGCATGGCGGAGGCCCAGCGCCGAAAAGACCAGCAGCGCAATCAACTCGATTGCTTTGTTGATACGGGATCACGGCATCGGCAACAACGCTCATTCTAATCACGCGATCAATGCTGTGGCGAACACCGTCGGTCTCCTGATCTGGACCGTGGGCATCGTCCTTGGATTGATGGAATGATCATCGGGGCACCGCGAAGATGTAGGAGCCGGACCCGACTTCCATTCTGAGTCGGCCCGGTGTTTCATCGCGTACGATCGCGAGCGACGCCGAATCGCGAATTGGGGTTCCAGATTCGGTCACACGATCGGGGTGAGGTGCGGACAGTACGATGGTCGCGCGGCTATTGGGTGGCACAACAAAAGTGTATTGCAAGCCCTCCCGCGTTCGCTGCCATCGACTTTCAATCGTGCCACGAATTGAATGAAACTGAGCGCTCGCATGTTCGAGTCCATCGGGTGCGAATGGTGCAAGGAAAAAGTGCGCAAATCCGGGCGCGTTGGGATCCGGTCGGATACCGGCGAGATGATCGAAGAACCAGGCACTCAAGTCGCCGAAGAAAATATGGTTTCGTGACGACTCGCCCTTCCAGTCTTCCCACAAGGTGGTTGCGCCCTGCCGGATCCAGTGTCCCCAGCTCGGAAAGTCTTCTGCTGCCAATATCTTGTACGCGAGCTCCAGGTATCCCGCCTCCGACAGGGCACGCGGGACATACTTGGCACCAATGACGCCCGTGTCGAGATGCGCACCCGCATCGGTAACACTTTTGGCCAGGCGCGCGGCGATGCGGTTATAGAGAACGCCTTCGGTCATACCGAAGGACAGCGCCATCGCCAGTGCCGTCTGTTCGTTGGCCGATACCGTGGCGGTATCTTCTTGGATGAATCGCTTTGCAAACCCCAATCGAACTCTTTTGGCCATGTCCGCGAAGTGTCCCGTGCGGTCGGGTCGTCCCACAATCGGTGCAACCCGGGCCGCCAGCGTCGCCATTCGATACACCATTGCAGTCGAGGTCACTGCAACCGGTGTCTTGGTTTTCAGGGGAACCCAGTCGCCAAGGCCGAAGTCGGCGATTCCTTCGACAGAGCGTTTATCCGCGTAGGCAAGGTAACGTTGCCATGCGGGAAAAACCTGCGACAAAACCCGTCGATCGCCGTTCATCTCGAACATCGTCCAGGGGATCTCGAAGAGCGCGACTTCCCACGAGGGACCGCTCCAGTTGTCGAGGCCCCACCCGCCTGAAGGGACGATGCCGGGTAGATCACCGTTTTCGGTCTGGGAATCCAGCAGATCTTGAATCCACTTGCGGTACATCGAACCGGAATCGAAGTTGAATAGTCCCGTTGCTATTGCGAGGTGTGCATCACCGGTCCATCCGTTCTTTTCCCGGTGCGGACAGTCGGTCGGGATGGAATGGAAGTTGCTACGGTACGACCAGCGCGTGGCCTGCTGCAGTTTGTTGAGCAGATCGTTGGATGACTCGAAAGTTCCGATCGAGTCAAAGTCCGAGTGGACGACGCGAACGTCAAAATCGTTCACGGTTGGTGTGCCGGGCCAGCCGGTGATCTCGACATACTGAAAGCCGTGGTAGACGAAGCTCGGTTCCCAGCTTTCACTACCGTGGCCGTTCAAGATGTATTCATCCGTCTGAAAGCGACTCGAACGGACGAGGCCTTCGATGTTGCCGCGATCGAGTCTTCCATCGGGATGGCGCTTCTCGCCATAGCGCAGTTTTACCGTGGTGCCAGTCGGGCCAGTTACCCGAAGGCGCAACCAACCTGCAAGGTTTTGACCGGCGTCAAGGACAAATATTCCCGGTTGGATTTCGCTGATGGACGCCGGCTTTCGTGTTTCAGTGACACGGATGGGGGGGTGTTCTTGTGCCACCAGTGTCGCCCTCGGCGGTGAGGCAAGTGTTACCGGGCCGAATTTCGTGTCGTCTGCGCCGGTCGATGCCCAGTTGGCAACCTCGCGTCGGCTGTCGTACGTTTCGCCGTGTCGGGTGCCGTCGTAGACAATCGGGCCCTCACCCTGTCGCCAGTCCTCACCGGTTGCAATGATGTCGGTTTTTCCGTCCCGGTACTGAACATGCAACTCGGCCAGCAGTCTGACGGCATCGCGCCAGGGGGCCTTGAAGAAGTCCCACGCATCCTTGTCGTGCTGGTGATAGAGACCGTTCCCAACCACGACGCCAATGGCGTTGTTACCTTCCTTGACGAGCTTTGTTACGTCGTGCACGACGACCTCGATGCGCCGGTCAAACGCCGTGTAAGAGGGATCGAGAACGTGATCGCCGACGCGAACGCCGTTGATATGGGCGTCGTGGTAGCCAAGACCCGCAATGTGCAGTCGAGCCGAGGCGATCGGCGCGGCAAGGGTGAAGGTCTTGCGGAAGTAGGGTGCAGGCAATGAAAAAGTCACCACCGGCGGCAGATCCTTCAACGGTCCTTGCCCGTAGGCCGACACCACGCGGACCGGCGCCCATTTTCGATCAGAGAACGCTGCCTTTTGCCAGTTGTCCTGCGGTTTGTTGCCGGGACTGTCATCCCGAATACAACGCCAGTGCGCGTCGGATAGGATGATCATTGGCGGACCTTCTGTGAATTGTAGTTCAAGCCGCAAAATCAGGCCCGCGGCACCGGCGCCATTCTCGGCCAGCGCGGCAATCACATTCGTACCGGGAAGAACGTGGCGGGTCACGTCGATTGCGTCGATGGCCTCGTTGATTCGGAACCGAAGAACATCATTGCCATTGATTGCGATCGTCGCCGCGTCGTTGATGCCCGCGAAAAGTTTGGCCTGTGCTACTTTTCGACCCGGGGGAAGCTCAAACACGCGCCGAAGGCGAATCCGACCAGTCGGAAACTCTTGCTTTGCGTCTCCGGGCAACCAGATCCACTGTGCGCGGGAGAGATCCATGGGCGGCTCGACGGGCGTAGGCGCAACGGGCGCGGTGATCCACCGGGCTTTCCAGTCGCTCGGAAGGAGCAGCCCCATTTCCCAGCTTGAGCCTTCGCTCCACAAAGACATCTTGTCGTCGCGATCCCAGATGGCGACTTTCCAGTAGGCCGCCTGTTCACTCTTCAGTGGGGATCCAGCATAGGGGATTTCATTCTGCCTCTCGGAGGGAACCTTACCAGTATCCCAGAGATCGCCTTCGTTGCGATCGAGGTGCGCGCGGTCGCTTGCCACCAAAATACGATAGGCGTGTTGCAGTTCACCTCGGCGGGACGAAACAATTTTCCAGCCGAGGTGCGGATGGCGTGTCCCAAGACCGAGGGGTGAAATCAGTGATTCAGCGCGAAGCGAATCGACGGTCACGGCGGATGCCGCTGGTGGCGTGACGGGTGCTGTGCTGTGACTGCACGCCGATAGCGTGAGCAGGGTCGGTACGAAGATGCGCGCGAATACCGTAGGGGACCGAGAAATCATGGTGCCGGCAGGTTCGGTCCCGGTGCAATGGCAAGTCAAGCGCAATCCCTCGAACAAGGCAATCCACATCGGGTGGAGATCACTCGAATGCAGAATTTCGGCCCATCTGCCGTTATGATGGCCGTCTTGCTACCCAGACTCGCACTCGCATTGGCCTTCCTCCTGTCCGGCGCGAGTGGTCTCGTTTACGAGATCGTCTGGGCCCGGAAGCTCTCGGTGTTGGTGGGCGGCACCGCGTCGGCCGGGCAATCCGTGTTGGCAGCGTTTTTTGCCGGAATCACGCTGGGTGCGTTCTGGTTGGGTCGTCGCGCCGCTCGGGCCAAAGATGGCGCGCGTTTTTACGCCAGGCTCGAACTCGGCATCGCCGGGACCGGTATTTATTCCGCGATTGCACTCGAGGTCGCGCTTAGATGGGCCGATGGCATCTCCGATGGCTCGGCCAGTGCCACCACGGCGGCCATTGCGCTCTGCCTCACGCTTATCGTGTGTTTGCCTGCCACCGTGTTGATGGGTGCGACGTTTCCGGCGATCGCGCGGGCAATAACCCAGACAACCTCAAACCTCAACGCCACGGCATTGCTGGGACGCGCCTATGCCGCCAACACAGCAGGCGCGGTCATTGGTTCGTTCGGCAGCGCTTTTGTTCTGTTTGGGCTCCTGGGCGTTCGTGGTACGATTTTTCTGGCGATCGGAGGCAATCTGCTGGCGGCGGTGTTGGTATGGATCTGGGTGCCAAGGCTGGCGAGACCGACAGGCGAAACACCGGTAGTTGAATCGCCCAGTGGCGCGCCTCTGTCGCGCTCAATCGCTGCCGCATTGCTGCTTTCCGGATTCGTGGCGATTACGCTCGAGATCATCGCGATTCGCATTCTGGCGGTGACACTCTCCGACACGATTTACACCTTTGCGATCGCCATTGGCGCATACATCCTTGGCGCTGCGGTCGCCGCAGCCGTGATGGGCCGTCGGTCCGCTGGCAAGCGTGTCTCGTCGCGAACGCTGGTGCTGATCGCGTTGGTGTTCGTGTTGTTGTGGTTGCCGCTCTTGCAGCTGGCGTCTCCCTTTTACGATGCCCTGAAGACTTTTCTCGGAACGGGCTTTGCTTCCAACATAATCGCCGAGTCGGTGGTTGGACTTCTGGTGGCCGCACCCGCAGCCGTTCCAACGACCTGGATCTACCTGCACCTTGCAGCACACCCGGTGGTGAACAATCCCGCCCAGGGTGCCCGCCTCGCCGCGGCCTGGAACGGAATCGGCTGCACCATCGCGCCGATGGTTTCCTCACTCGTGTTGTTGCCGATGTTTGGTACCTACGGACTGGCCTTGCTTTCGGTGGGATTGCTTTGGCTCTGTTTCGTGATTCTGAAACCGGAAGCAGACCGCAAGTCGGTTCCGTCTCGTGCTGCGATTGTGGCGACGCTGGCAATGTGTCTCGCAGTTTTTTCTGTGTTGCGAAACGGATTGCATGGCTTCGCCACCACGACGGGGTGGCATCTTATCTGGGCACGCGAAGGTGCTGGTGTGACGGTTTCCATTGAAGAATCTCCAGCCGGCCTTCGGCGTTTGCGTACCAACAACAATTTCGGTGAAGGTGGCGACTCGGCCGGTATCAGTCAAACTCGACAAGGCATGTTCCCCACTCTTTTTGTACGCGACGAACCCAACGTCCGGATTCTGAACCTAGGTGTGGGATCGGGGATCACGATGGGGGCAACGGTTCTGGGTTTGCCGTCGGCAACGTTTGAAGGCGTCGAGTTACTGCCCGAAATACACCAAGCGGTTTCGTTTTTCGAGAAGAGCAATCATGGCCTTGCAACCCGGGCCAATGTCACCTTGCACATTGCGGATGCGCGATCCTTTGCTGCGAATGCGCGATCCAGGGGGCAGCACTACGATTTGGTCTTGGGCGAGTTGTTTCACGCTGCGCAGGCCGGAACGGGCGCCCTTTACTCCAAAGAACACTTTGAGGTCGTTCGCGATCTGTTGACGACCCCGGGGATCTACTGCCAGTGGATCTCGTTACAGGAAGCGCCACCCGACCAAATCAGGACGGTTACGCGCACGTTCTTCTCCGTCTTTCCCGAGGGCGGTATCTACCTCGGCAGCTGGACGATGGTGACACCCATCCTGGGTTATTGTGGCGGTTCCTCTCCTTTGCATCTGCGATGGAGCGAGGTTGAGGCTCGCTTGTCTGCGCCTCCCGATCGGCAGCGTGCAGCAGTATCTTCGCAGCTTGCGCGTCTGCCCGAGATGTTCGCGGGCTTTGTCGCCGAACGTGAGGCCTTGTTGGCGTGGGCGGGCAACGGACCCGAGAATACCGACGATCATCCGGAGCTGGAGCTGGGCGCACCCAAGACGTCGGATGCGTATCTCGGAATAAGCAATCTCCTTCTGCTGCTGCCGATTTGGAAGACGACCGAGCGTTTGGTGGACTACGGCGGCGACGAAAATCGGGATTCGGTTCGCCGGATTCAATCCGCGCTTGCCGACTTTTATCGCGGCAGCCATGCTTGGCTAAAGGAAGATCTGGATGGTGCCGAACGGATGTTGTTGCAGGCGAATGCGCAGGCGCCCGAACTACAAATGGTATCGGAATCGCTCCTGAATCTCGCAGCAACGTTCAAGGCGATCGGAAAGTCGGAGCGCGCCGATTCGTTGCACAAACGCATCCGCCGCTAATCTGTGCGTCGGATGTCGGTGATGAGGCCGCGTCGAATGCCCTCGAAAACCGCCTGCGAGCGACTCTTGACGCCCATCTTGGACAGCATTTTCGATGCATACACCTTGATCGAGTTGGGACTCATGCCCAGCTTTTCCGCGATTTCCTTGTAGTTTAAGCCCTGGGCGATGAGTTTCAGGATCTGCAGATCCCGTGTCGTCAGCGCTTCCTCGCCGGGGTTGGTGATCTTTGCCCCGACGGTTTCCTCGGGGGGGAAATGCAATTCTCCCGCGGCGATGCTGCGGATCGCGCTCAGCAGTTCTTGCGGACCGGCCTCCTTGAAAACGTATCCGCATGCCCCAACCCGTTTGGCCCGCTCGATGTCGATTTCCGCCCGATAACTTGAAACCATCAAGATGCGGGCGCCGGGATTGTCACGCAAGATCGCATTCGTCGCACTGATGCCATCGAACTCTGGCATCTTGAGATCCATCAGAATCAGGTCGGGTTGCAGCTTCTTGTATTGCGCGACCGCCTCGACGCCCGTTGCGGCCTCGCCAACAACTTCCAGGTCCGCAATGTCTGCCAGTAGCTTGCGAATACCAAACGTCACAACGAAGTGATCGTCGACGACAAGCACCCGGGTTGGCTTTTGTTCCCCTGTCATTTGGATCGCTCCTTCTGATCGCCGACCGCATCGGGCATCGAGATCGTCACCGTCGTACCCTGTCCCTGTGCTGACTCGAATCGAGCGCTACCGCCCAGCACCTCCGCTCGCTCCTGAATCCCTCGCATACCATAGTGCATTGCCATCTCCGTGAGTTCGCCGGGCGGCAATCCAATGCCGTTGTCTTGGACCGTGACATCTATCGAAGCTTTCTCAAAACGAGCCGTCACGACAATCCGGGAGGCGCTGGCGTGGGCCAGTGCATTGACGATCGCTTGCTGTGCCGCGCGGACAATTGCCGTTTGAGTTTCCTTTGCGACCGATCTGGCATGACCCACCTGTTCGACCTGTATGGTGAAGCCACCTGCACCGTTGCCGGGAACGATCTCGTCGGTTACCTGCTTGAGCGCCTCGAAAAGCGGCGTGCTCTCGGTACCGTGCGAGCGTAGATCATGAATCGCCTGTCGTACTTCCATTCGACCGCGTGTGAGCATGATCTGCGTATCTTCCACGATCTCGTCAAAGTCTTCGTTCTCCTCGCCGGCGGTTGATCGCAGCCGTTCGAGTTGGAATGAGATCCCGGTAAAGTACTGGGCGAGTGAATCATGTAGCTCGCGTGCGATGCGGTTGCGTTCGTCGAGAACTTTTCGAAAAGCCGATTGTTTGAGTTGCAAGCGAATCAACCGAGCGAGTCCCCACAACAGGACTGCAAGGACCGCGAGCAAAATCAGGAACGCAGGGCGCTGGTAAAAGCCGCGGATACGCAGGATTGGCCCGATGCTGGAGGGTGTCCACAGAACGCCCCCGATCGTGGCTTGAACTTCGAGCGAGTACGTTCCGGGCGGCAGATCGCTGAACGATATCGTGCGCTGGCGGCCCGCGAAACGCCAGGTTTTGTCTAGTCCTTGCAGTCGATACCGCAGTGCTACGCGCGCGGGCATCGTGAAGGTTGGTATCGATAGGTTGTATTCGACGGTGGAGAGGGTCGATTGCCCGAAGGGGAGATTGTGCTCGTCCGCTGCGATCATTCGCGTTCGTTCCATGCCGGCGATGCGTATTCCATCCACGATGATCGCCGGGAGATCTTTGACGCGCTCGACGCGCCTTGCGTCGAGTTGCAATAGTCCCTGATCCGTCGGCACCAAAACGACGTCGTCGCCCCCTTGCAAGATCGGCGCGGTGTAGGCCTGTACGGGGATAAAAGCCCCCACACTTTCATCCGGGCCGAAGGCGTCGCCCACGATGCTATCGGTGGGATCGGCAAAGAAACGATGCAGCTCCTCAGAAGGGATGTGCGCGACGCCTTCTTCCGTGCTGAGCCATAGCTGACCGGCGTTGTCTTCGGTGATGCCGTGGACGCTTTGGCCCGGCAACCCACTCGCGCGATCGGCGGCCTGCCAGACGCCCTTGCGACCGCGGATGAGTCCCTGTCCCTGCGTTCCGATCCACAACGTACCGTCCTGCGATTCGTGGAGGGTAAGGATGCGGTTGCTTGGAAGTCCCCTCTTGCGGTCGTGAACCGTAACCTTGCCGTTGCGAAGGTGCCGAACGCCGTTGTTGCGAGTGCCCACCCAGACGCCTCCATCGTGGGCAGCGACCATGCTTGTGATCGTGTAACCACATTCGTCGATGAACCCGGGCCTGATGTTTTTGGTGTTGGCGGCGCAAGAGCCGTTTTCGATATCCTGCTTGACGACCTCGCCCTCTGTCAGCTGGAACAACTCGCCGTGCAGGCCTCCCATCCAGAGGGTGTCGCCCGTCAATAGCAACGTTTGCAAGCCGCGTGCTGCCTCCGGATGCTTCGCAGACACCGCTTCGACGCCTTCGGATGTAATACGGAATAGGCCTTCGTCACAGGTTGCAAGCCATACGCCGCCTGTCGGGATCGGCACGACGCTGCGGGGACACCAGGTGGGGAGGTCCTTGCCGCACTCGTATCGTCGGGTTTCGACGCCACCGATGTCGACGACCGAAGTTCGCTGGGTGGCCCAGATGTGTTTGTCCGAGGATTGCGCGAGTCCAAAGATCACCGTGAGCTGGGGATCCTCCGAATAGGACTGCAACCGGATGAAGGGGCGGGCGATCCGCGTTACAACGCCCCAGTAGCTCGCGGCCCACATGCCGCCGTCTCGGTCTGCAATGAAATCAACCGTACTACGACCCGTGTCGAAGGCCGGATCGAGTCGATCGTTGAGGATGCGGCCATAGCCGTTTGACCATCCCGTCCAGAGTTGTCCGTCCGAGTCGAATTCAAGAGCAGTGAATCGGCTGGGATCGATGCCATCCGGAGCCTCAGCGATGATCGAGGTGATCGTCCGTTTGGCGTCAATGCGCACAAGTCCACTGTTCTCGCTTGCTGCGTATACATCGCCATTTTTTGCGACGGCGAGTGCCGCGACCGAGCCGAGATCGCCCACCGCGGTGGTTTGTTCGCGGACTTGATGGAAAAGTCCGCGTTCGGTGGCTACCCAAATTCCTCCGGCGAGTGCATCTTCGATGGCAAAGATGGCGGTCGCCTTCAGGTTCGCCACCTGCCACAATGGCTGTCCCTGCCGGTACGCGTGGAGTCCCTGGCGCGTCCCGATCCAGAGCGTGCCGTCGGGCGCAGCGTGTAAAGTTTCGATGTTGATTGCTTCGGGAATCACGACATCGGGGACCGGCGAAATGACGCCGTTTCGCAATACGGATAGTCCATGGCCGTTGCCAAATCCGATCCAGAGGCTTCCTTCCATGTCGGTGGCAAGCGCGGTGACGATGACATCGCGCAACCCTGGCGTGTTGCTGGGCGTGAATCGGCGTGTGACGAGGCCGTCGTAGCGCAATAACCCGCTATCCGAAGCCGTCCAGATGAACCCGTCCGGTGTGCGTGCGAGTCCCAGCGCTTTCTGGCTCTCGTGAAGCAACACGAGCCGCTGCAACGGGAAGGCGTTTTGCCGGCCGAAGGGTTCGGATTGTTCCGCGCCACCTGCTCGCGATTCGCCCACGCTCCGTCCGAACGTCGCCAGAATGAACGCTGTGCCCAAGAGGCATCGGAACAACAGGGTTCTGGGCATCGGCAAGATCTGCAGAGCCTCCACAATACCTCAGGCCAGAGCCCGATATCGCCTGTATCGCTAGCTCGCGATCGAACCCCGGAATAACGGGATGTCGTTTCGGGCGATCAACCCTTCCAGCTGTCCCGAATCGTCTGTGACCACCAGCATCTCGGCCTGGCAAGAATCAAAGGTCGCCAGCACCGATTCGATCGTATCGGCGGGACGACAGGACGGCACCCGCCGAGCCATGAACTGTCGCACGGAGGTCGGCCCGCGAAAGGTATCATCGAGCTCGGGTTGCATTGCCATGTCGCGATGGAGCAACCCCAGCAGCCGCCCGCTTGGGTCTACAACTGCCAAAGCCGCGTCCGTAGAACTGGCCAACTTCATCCGCGCCGATACCATCGTCTCGTTTGGCCCAACGCGAACTTTGGGGTTCGTCATGAACCGTTGCGCGTTCATTCTGCACCCACCTTGCGCTGTTCATGCGTCATCGCCCCAGTGTATCGGCGGATGTGGGTCAAACTTGTGCCGTCAATGCGACGATTCAGCAGAGATCTGTGGCGGGCCCGTCAACTCGATCGAGAAGACGGTCACAAGCGGGTCTGGCATCTCATAGGTCTTGTAGGTTGGCGAGCCCACGTTCAGCAGCAACATATCTCCCATGTTGTTGCCCCAGTGGCTGTTCGCAGCCCCCGCGGCGGCGCCGTCAAAGAGCACCCTGGCCGACTTGAACTTGCTCCAAAGACCCGGGAGTTTGAGGTGACCGATTCCTGGATCGGTCACGTGGGCGAACCAGGTATTGCCTCGCCGCGTGAGCCGGCCCCATTCGGGCTTGGGCATGGGAGCGGCACCCGCGCCGTAGATCGCTTTGCCGTTGCGGTGCATCCATTCTCCCATCTCTGCCAAGGTTTGGACGGACCGTTCAGGAATGTTTCCGCGACCATCCGGGCCCACGTTCAAGAGCAGGTTGCCACCTTTGCTCACGGCGTTGATGAGTGCCCCCACAAGTTGCCGCGATGATTTCCATCGGTTGTC
>JAWXBF010000280.1:0-8633 GCA_034439895.1 Deltaproteobacteria bacterium | reverse complement strand
TTGGAAGCGGTGATGAAACCGGACAAGACGAAGTACCTTTACTTCGTCGCGCGCAACGATGGGACCCATCAGTTCTCGGCGACAGTGGCTGAGCACGACGCAGCGGTTGTGACGTATCAACGGGGCGGCAAGCCGCTTTCCAAGTAGCGTGGGCGAAGGCGCGCGGTGCGCGTGGCGCACATGGACGCCCGCAGCGCGCGTGGCGCACATGGACGCCCGCAGCGCGCGTGGCGCACATGGACGCCCGCAGCGCGCGTGGCTCGCGTGGCGCAACCACATTGTGCGACATGGGTTCGCGCAACGCTTGGTCGATGAAAAGAAAACAGGCGAATTCAGCGCGCCGTGTTAGGATTTGTTGATGGCCAATTCACGGCCAGTTTTGCGGAAGGAACCTCGATGCCTGCAGCCGATTCCTTGGTCGACAAGCTTGCTGGACTCCAAGACCGGAAAGAGTTTGCCGAGCTCCACTGGAGCGGTACTTTCGAAGACTACTTGAATCTCGTTCGTGAGACGCCACGGGTGACGCGCACCGCGTTCCAGCGCCTCTACGATATGATCTTGTCGTTCGGTACTGAAGAGTACATCGACAACAAGAAGCGCCTTCTCCGTTACAACTTCTTTAAAGACGAGCAGCACGGCGGACGCGATGCCGTGTTCGGCCTCGACATTCCCCTCATGCGGATTGTCAGTGTTTTTAAGAGCGCGGCCGAGGGCTACGGTTCGGAGCGCCGTGTGATCTTGTTGCACGGTCCGGTTGGTAGCTCGAAGTCCACGATTGCGCGCCTTTTGAAGCGCGGCCTTGAGGAATACTCGCGTACCCCCGAAGGCGCGCTTTATACCTACGAGTGGGTCTTGCCCGCGGACTTGCAGTCCATCAGCGGCGGCCATGCCGTGTTCCGTTCGCCGATGAGCGAAGAACCGCTGCGCCTTGTTCCGGCCGAATGGCGCGACAAGGCGCTGGTCGAGCTTGGCATCAACACGGCAAACGAGAAGCGGGTGAAGATTGAAGGCGATCTCAATCCGGCGTGTCGTTTGATTTTTCGAGAACTCATGAACCACTACCAGGGCGACTGGAGCAAGGTGGTTTCGCACGTGCGTGTGCTGCGAATGGTGTTGTCGGAAAAAGATCGCGTGGGTATCGGTACCTTCCAGCCGAAGGATGAAAAAAACCAGGATTCGACCGAGCTCACGGGCGACATCAACTATCGCAAGATTGCGGAGTTTGGCTCCGACAGCGATCCGCGTGCGTTCAACTTCGACGGTGAATTCAACATCGCCAACCGGGGCCTCATCGAGTTCATCGAGGTTTTGAAGCTGGATGTCGCATTCCTGTACGATCTTCTGGGTGCTTCACAGGAGCACAAGATCAAGCCCAAAAAGTTTGCGCAGACCGATATCGACGAGGTCATCCTTGGTCACACGAACGAGGCCGAATACAAGAAGCTATTGTCGAACGAATTCATGGAAGCCCTCCGGGATCGTACGATCAAGATCGACATTCCGTACATCACCAAGCTGACCGAAGAGCGCAAGATCTACGAAAAAGACTTCAACGCCGAAAAGATTCGCGGCAAACACATTGCGCCACACACGATTGAAACGGCGGCGATGTGGGCCGTGTTGACCCGGCTTGAAGATCCGAAGAAGCACCAGCTCGGGCTCATCCAGAAGATGAAGCTATACGATGGCAAGACCATGCCGGGCTTCACGCAGGACAACATCAAGGAACTGCGCAAGGAAGCCACGCGCGAAGGCATGAGCGGGGTATCTCCGCGTTACGTGCAAGACAAGATCTCGAACGCGCTCGTCAGCGATCAGAGTGACGGTTGCGTGAATCCCTTCATGGTCATGAACGAGCTTGAGTCGGGCATGCGCCACCACTCGCTCATCACGAACGAAGAAGACAAGAAGCGCTACGGTCTCTTGCTTGCGATGGTGAAACAAGAGTTCGAGGACATCGTCAAGAACGAGGTCCAGCGTGCCATCAGTGCCGATGAAGAGGCGATTGCCAAGCTATGCGCGAACTACATCGACAACATCAAGGCCTACACCCAAAAAGAACGGGTAAAGAACCGTTACACCGGTCAGGACGAAGAGCCCGATGAACGCCTGATGCGCTCCATCGAGGAAAAGATCGACATCCCCGACTCACGCAAGGATGAGTTCCGTCGTGAGATCATGAACTACATTGGCGCTCTGGCGGTGGATGGAAAACACTTCGACTTCCGCACCAACGAACGCTTGCAAAAGGCGCTCGAGCTCAAACTTTTCGAGGATCAGAAAGACTCGATCAAATTGACCAGTCTGGTTTCCGCGGTTATCGACCGGGATACCCAGGAGAAGATCGACGTGGTCAAGAACCGCATGATTCGCAACTACGGATACTGCGAGATCTGTGCAACGGATGTGTTGAACTTTGTCGCCAGCATCTTCGCACGTGGTGATGCGAAGGGGAGTTAATAGCAGATGAGTGATCCACGAACGGGACCCGTTCTTGTCGAGGTCAACGGAACGGCCGCAAATCTGCTCATCAAGTTGATGCAAGATTTGAAGACCGACGATCCGATGGCGGTGTTGTCCCGGGCTTTGGGTCTGCTCGATCAAGCGATCGTGGGCAAAAAACAGGGACGACGGGTCGGCGTCTTCGACCCCGAGTCGACCCGATTTGTGGACCTGGTGGTGTGACGAGCAACCCAGCATGACCTTGCGTATTGATCCTGATCATCGCCGCTTTCGCGACATCGTTCGCGGGAAGATCAAGCAGGATCTGCGCAAGTACATCTCGAACGGCGAGCTGATCGGGCGCAAGGGCCGCGAGCGTGTCTCGATTCCGTTGCCGCAGATCAAGATTCCGCGTTTTCGTTTTGGCTCGCGCGACAAGGGAGGCGTCAGTCAGGGGCCGGGTCAGGTGGGTGATGCAGTGGGTCCGGGAAAACCGGGCGATCAACCGGGGGCCGGCAAGGCGGGCGATCAAGAGGGCGATCACACGCTTGAGGTCGAGTTGTCACTGAATGAGTTGGCCGAGATCATGGGTGAAGAGCTAAAGCTTCCTCGCATCGAACCGCGTGGCAAGGAACGAATCATCACACAAAAGGACCGCTACGTCGGCATTCGACGCACGGGTCCAGAGTCGTTGCGTCACTTCAAGCGCACCTTCCGTCAGGCGTTGCGCCGCGAAGTGGCCCAGGGAACCTACAACGCGGGACAACCCATCATCGTCCCAATCCGAGAGGATAAACGCTTTCGCTCCTGGAAAACGATTCCATTGCCACAGTCGAACGCGGTCATGATCTTCATCATGGACGTGTCGGGCTCGATGGGCGACGAACAAAAAGAGATCGTTCGCACGGAATCGTTCTGGATCGATACCTGGTTGCGCTCGCAGTACGACGGCCTTGAGACCCGCTACATCATTCACGATGCCGGCGCCAAGGAAGTCGATCACGATACCTTCTTCAAGACGCGCGAATCGGGCGGCACGATGATTTCCAGCGCCTACAAGTTGTGCGCAAAGATGATCGAGGACGAATATCCCTCGACCGAATGGAACGTTTATCCGTTTCACTTTTCGGATGGCGACAACTGGTCAGTAGACGACACCACCATCTGCGTCGATATTCTAAAAAAGCAGATCCTGCCGCGGGTGAATCTCTTTTGCTATGGCCAGGTCGAGAGCCCCTACGGTTCCGGTCAGTTCATCAAGGATTTGCGCGAACAATTTCGAGATCAGGAAACGGTCATCACCTCCGAGATCAAAAACAAGGAGGGCATCATGGATTCGATTCGTGAGTTCCTGGGGACGGGCAAGTGAATCTTCCAGGATACATCGCCGACATGCAGCGCGAGATCGAGGGCTACGGTCGCGAGTTTGGCCTGGATTTCTGGGATACGCGCTTTGAAATGCTCGACTACAAGCGCATGCAAGAGGTTGCCGCATTTGGTGGCTTTCCGGTGCGCTATCCGCACTGGCGTTTCGGCATGGATTACGAGCAGCTGTCGAAAAGCCATATTTATGGCCTTTCGCACATCTACGAGATGGTCATCAACAACAACCCAGCCTATGCGTACCTCCTCGAAGGCAACTCGCAGGTGGATCAAAAGATGGTCATCGCACACGTCCTCGGGCATGTCGATTTCTTCAAGAACAACTACTACTTCTCAAAGACCAACCGCCGCATGATCGACGGCATGGCGAATCACGCTACCCGCGTTCGCCGCCACATCGAACGCATCGGTCTCGACAAGGTCGAGAGTTTCATCGACACCTGTTTGTGCCTCGAGAACCTCATCGATCCGATGTCGCCCTTCATCGTGCGTCAGTCAAAGCGGACCACCCCTGCGGAGTTGCTCGATGAAACGCCACCGGAGATTCCACGCCTGCGCGCCAAGGGCTACATGGAAGGGTTCATCAACCCGCCGGAGTTCATGGAGGAGCAGCGGCAAAAAATGGAGAAGGACCGTGGGCGCCTGGTCGGAACACCGAGCGAGCCTCAGCGCGACATCCTGCTGTTTCTCATCGAACACGCGCCCCTTGAACCCTGGGAGCGGGATATTCTTGAAATCATTCGTGACGAAGCGTACTACTTTTCGCCGCAACGTCAGACCAAGATCATCAACGAGGGATGGGCGTCCTTCTGGCACAGCAAAATCATGACCGAGCGCGCTCTGAAGACGTCCGAGATCATCGACTACGCGGATCACAATGCGGGCGTTTTGTCGGCGGCGCCGGGGCAGTGGAATCCGTACAAGGTCGGCATTACCCTGCTGCGTCACGTTGAAGAGCGCTGGAACAAGGGACGCTTTGGGCGCGAGTGGGACGAATGCGATGATATGACCGAACGCCGCAACTGGGATAGGCGATTGGGTCTTGGACGTGAAAAAATCTTCGAGGTTCGCAAGGTTCACAATGACGTGACCTTCATCGACGAGTTTTTCACCGAAGAGTTTTGTCGCGAAGAGAAGTTCTTCTCGTTCGCCTACAACGAGCGCTCGGAGCGCAACGAGATCGACTCGGTCGAGTTCAAGAAGGTCAAAGAGAAGATCCTGTCGCAGCTCACCAACTTCGGCGATCCCTTCATCTCGGTCATCGACGCGAATCACGAAAACCGCGGTGATCTCTTGTTGCAACACCGTCACGAGGGCACGGATCTGGATGATGCCTATGGCTACGATACACTGGCTGCATTGCAACGGGTGTGGCGTCGGCCCGTGCACCTCGCCACGTTGGTTGAGGGCAAACCACGCATCTGGTCCTACGACGGCAAACAACACTCGGAAAAAGCGCTGTAATCCCTGGCCAACCGTTTCAAAGGGTGTGCCGCTAAACCCCGTGTTGATTGCCGACGTACGCCACCACCGCGGTGATGTTGTCATCGCCGCTGCGATCGTTGGCCAGATCGATGAGGGCTTGCGGCGCTTCGACGTAGAAACGCGTCGAGAGGATCTCGGACATGTCGTCGGGTGTCACGTGATTCGATAGTCCATCCGAACAGAGCAAGAAACAGTCTCCCGCTTCGACCGCGAGCGTGATGATGTCGGGATTGACACTTTGCTCGAATCCGACCGAGCGTGTGATGATGTTTCTGAAGCGGGACGTGAGTGCATCGTCCGCGGATAGGAGACCCGCTCGAACTTGCTCTGCGATCCAGGAGTGATCGTCGGTTAGCTGTCGTACTTTTCCGTGCCTGAACAGATAGGCGCGCGAGTCGCCCACGTGCGCGATGGTCGCTTTCGTATCACTCAAGAGCAGGCCAGTCAGTGTGGTTCCCATGCCACTCAACTCGGAATCGCGTTGCGACAGATCCCATATGGCTCGGGTTGCCTCGCTCACGGCCTTGCGCAACGCCATGGCCACGGGACTTTTACCCGGAGGTTCAAGCAGCGTCGGTTTTGCGGCTGGGGCTGCGAGGGTCAGGGCTCGGCCAACCTCGTCTTCCAGGATCTCGACCGCCATGCGGCTTGCACGCTCGCCACCGAGATGCCCGCCCATGCCGTCGGCCACGGCGAAGAGGCGAAGGTCGCTGTTGCTGACATAGCTGTCTTCGTTGTGGTCGCGGGTTCGCCCCACATCGGACAGTGCCCACCCCTGGATTTTCACGGCGTCCCGTTTGGCTTCAGGGCGTGGCGCCATCGGCGGCTGCTGGTGCCGCCTCGCTCGCCGGTGTGACGGTTTCGACGACGATTTTCACGTCCGCTCGACCGACCTTGGCGACCACTTTCAGGCGTGCGCCATCTACACCTGTCGCTGCGAGCGCATTCTTGATCGCCTCGCCGCGACCCTTGGCCTCGGCCTCTGTGCCAGCGATGACTTCGAGTCGAACCAGCGTGAACTCCGGGTGGCCACTCAACACGAGGCCCACCATCTTGACGAGATCCGGTCCACCGGGTCGCAACTCGGTGCCCTTGAAGGCAAAGCGCTCGCGCAACTCGATGTTGGCATCCGCTATCACGACAAGCTCGGCGCCTGGATCGGTGCAGCCGTCATCATCCTTGTTGCCGTTCAGGGTCTCGGGCTCGCTGGGGCACTTGTCGGACGCATCCGGAAGTCCGTCTTTGTCGTTGTCGAGTTCCGGACAACCATCTTCGTCCTCGAAGCCGTCCGCATCTTCAGCGGCGCTTGGGCAGCCGTCGAATTGATCCGGAATGCCGTCCTCGTCGTTGTCGAGATCGGGGCACCCATCGGTATCCTCGAAGCCGTCGCGATCTTCCGGTTCGTCAGCGCACTTGTCCTTCGCATCGACGACGCCATCGCCATCGGTATCTTCGACCGTTGACGGGCAACCATCCTTCGGGCGAATACCGGCGCCATCTTCTGCAGCGTTCGGGCAAGGATCATTCAAGTCGGGTACGCCGTCTTTGTCGTTGTCTTCTTCGGGGCACCCATCTTCATCCTCGAACTGATCGACGTCCTCGGCCGCATTCGGACATTTGTCCTGCGCATCGAGCAAAGCGTCGCCGTCGTTGTCCGGCTCGGGACAACCATCCGAATCCTTGAAGCCGTCGCGATCTTCTTTCGAATCGGGACAACGGTCGTCGATATCATAAACGCCGTCACCATCGGCATCGCGGAAGTCGGGGTGAAACGAAGCACCGAGGAATCCGCGGTACTTTGGGCTGCCAATGCCCTTGATGATGCCGGTGCCGGCGCCGAAGGTCAGTGCGAGCATGCTCGATACATTCAAACGTACTGCGCCGTCGACTTCCATGGGCGACTCATCGACATAGTTCGAGAACCCGTTGCGACCAAACCACTCGCCGACGAAAGCGACCTGTCGATGAACGCGGTATTCGGCCGCAGCACCGAACATCAGCTGATGGCCCACTTCGGCCTTGAAGGTCTTTGTGGTGTCGCGCAAAAGCACACCAAACATTGCGGCACCGCGAAAGTCATCGATGACGTATTCGGAAACCAGCTTCACACGGCCTGTGACCGTCTTGTCACCAAGGAACTTGCCGTCATCGCCTGTGGGCAGCGTGAGACCACCAACGGCTGCGAAGTAAATGTCACCGTCAACGCCATCTTCACCGACCGGCCGCTGCGCAACCAGGTACTTACCTTCGACCCGCAGATCGCCCATGCCAGCGCCCTTGATCGAGGTGCCCGACGGCGTGCCCATGCCGGTAAAGTTGTCGCCTTGCATCGACAGTGTGACGGGAAGGGCGAAGCCGATTTGTGCGCGACCGAGCAGACCGATGCCTGCCAACAACTCTGCGTTCCACTGTTGTCCCACAACGCTGACCCGTTCGGTCAGGTTCTTGTCCGAGTCGACGGTGTAAAGTGAGAAGGGCGAGCTTTGGTAGTTGAGCACGAGGCCTGCGCCGACGAGCATGTGCTCGGGCACGCGCGCCGAATCGATCGTGAGGAAGTTGCGCGGACCGATCGCGTTTTGAAAGAGCTGAACCTCGAGGGATTTATCGATTGGCGCCTGCGCAAACGCGGCTTCCTCAAGGACGAGCCCTGTTGCAAGTGAGGATCCGAGCGCAGTGAGAAGGAGTAGGCGTTTTTTTAGCAGCATGGTGGATTTTAGGGAGACCTATCCGGAGGGCAGGATATCCCTCGTTGCCACCCCGTGTAAAGCGAGGAGGACCCGTTGAAATTCGGGGTTATGGCACCCGAACTTGAGCGTCAGCGCGGCAGTCGAAACGTGTAGCTGTACTGGATGCGAAACGCCACGGTTTTACCGTCGTTGCCGATTGCCGGTTTCCACTTGAACTTTCGCACGGCATTGACCGCTGCCTCGTCGAGGCCGTAGCCCAGTTTTCGCAGCACCTTGATCTCGCGCAGCTTGCCGTCGTGATCGATGCCGAGCGACAGGCGGACGGTGCCCTCCATTTCCATTAACAGCGCCTGATTGGGATAGGGCGCCTGCACCTCTTGAACGATGGTCGGCCACTGTCGAACGTAACTCTCCGATACGGGGGCAAAGGGCGTTTCACCAGTACCGCCCGCAACCCCGCCTGCGTAGAAGGCGGGGGCGACCACGGGCTTTGGCACCGCTGTCGGCACGGCCACAAGGGTGTTGCCAACGGGCACCGCCACCGCACTTGGTCCTTGCACCACGGAGTCGGCGCTCACACCTACGATCGGTTGAGGCGGATCCGGTGAAGGGTCTGGGGGTGGGGGTGTATTGCTC
>JAWXBF010000279.1:0-3933 GCA_034439895.1 Deltaproteobacteria bacterium | reverse complement strand
GAACGGGAGCTTGATTCGGACCTGGAAATTATCAATGATTGTGCGGTGTATGGAGTTTTGAGGAGGCACAGGCGAAGACGACCAGCGCCGATTCCTTCGCCTGGCTCGGCTATGCCACCGATGCCGTCCGATTGCCGTCGAGCTCTTGGCCCTGATACCACCGCGCGCCGCGGTCGGAGGCGGCCCTTGCGCCAGTGATGGCGACGATGCATTCGTGGCACCTCGTTAGTGCCGTTCCAATTGCGTGGCGAATACCGCCGGATCGCTGGTGGGCGTTTCGCAGCGTCCTTGCGTGCAAACATAGGCCGTCGCTTTGCCCGCTTGGGCAATCTTGTCGGTCGCGAATGCCGCATGTTTGGAAAGCGCGGCCAGCGATGGTCCTGCGGCCGACGCCGCGAGAACCCGGTTCGGAGAAAAGCGATTTCGCAACACGGCGAGCATGGGCTCCGCATCGTAAATCGAGCCATTCTCCGGCCAAATGACAGCGATCTCACGTGCATCGCCTGTGAAAAAATCGAGCGCCAAAAGGGCTTCGGTCATGGACGGTCCTCGTTTTTCAAGGACCTCGGCGACGCTTGCAAGTGCGGACTCGGCCACCACGCGCCATTTGTCGTTGGTGGAAAATGCATGCAAACGCAATGCATTCAGAATGCCGACAGACGTGCCCGATGGCTCGGCACCGTCGTAGTCCGGTTTTTCGCGCGCCAATAACTTTTCACCGTTGTGTGCCGTCGTGAACCATCCGCCGTGTTTCTCGTCGGCGAAACGGCCTTGCATTTCGTCGGCCAGGGCAAAGGCCTCGGCAAGATATTTCCGATCAAACGAAGCCTCGTAGAGATCCAACAGTCCCTGTATGACGAATGCATAGTCCTCGACAAAGGCGTGTGCCAGCGTTTTGCCGTCTTTGTAACTGCGGCGCAAGCCTTCTTTCGTACGCATCTGATTCAGTACAAAATCGGCAGCTTTGGCCGCGGTTGCGATGAAACCAGGGTCGTTCAATACGCGGCCCGTGACTGCGAAGCCCGAGATCATCAGTCCATTCCACGCCGCCAAGATCTTCTCGTCGCGCAGCGGGGCGATGCGCTTTTGGCGCACGTCATACAGCTTCTTGCGCGCGCTGGCCAAGGAAGCCCAAAGCGTTTCATCGGGATGGGCAACGTTTAAGATTGTATGACCCTCAAAATTGCCGGCTTCACTTACCCCGTAGTGGCGATTGAAAACGTCCGCTTCGCTGCCCAAAAGCGCATCGATCTCGCGTTTGCTCCAAACGAAGAACTTGCCTTCTTCGCCCTCGGAATCGGCGTCGGTGGCGCTATAGAATCCGCCGGTCGGTGAGGTCATTTCACGCGAAACGTAGTCCAAGGTTTCACGCGCGATGCGGGCGAAGTCCGTCCGTCGGGTTAGTTGATGGGCTTCGGCATAGGCCACGACCAGAAGCGCGTTGTCATAAAGCATCTTCTCGAAATGCGGCACCAGCCAAACGGCGTCGGTGGAATAGCGATGAAAGCCTCCGCCCAACTGATCGTACATACCACCGCCAGCCATCTTGGTGAGGGTGAGCTCCGCCATGTGCAAAGCCTGAGCGTCTCCCGTGCGAACGTGGTGCCGCAACAACAGCCGCACGGGGATGTTGGAGGGAAACTTGGGTGCGCGCCGCAAGCCGCCATTGTTGGCATCAAACGAACCTGCGAAGTAATGCACCGTCGTCGCGATGGCTTCTGGTCCTGGAACGGTGCCATTGCCGGTGGCCTTTCCTTCCAGATCTTCGCGAACCGCTTGCGCCAAGTTGGATGCTGCTTCCGCAATTTTCGCGGGCTCCCGTTCAAACGCAGCACGCAGCTCGGTGAGGATCTCAAGGAAGCCCTTACGCGCGCCGCGTGCGCCCGATCGGGGCGGAAAATAGGTTCCGGCCATGAAGGGTTGGCGATCGGCAGTCAACCAAACGCTCATTGGCCAGCCCCCGCTGCCCCTCAGCTTTTGTACGGCAGACATGTACACGGCATCAACATCTGGGCGCTCTTCGCGATCAACTTTGATGCAGATGTAATTTCGGTTCAGATAGGCAGCGATGTCGAGATCCTCAAAGGATTCTTCCTCCATCACATGGCACCAGTGGCAGGTTGAATATCCGATCGAAAGAAATACCGGCAGGTTCAGTTTGCGCGCGGTTTCGAATGCCTCATCGCCCCACGGGTACCAATTGACGGGATTGTGCGCGTGTTGCAAGAGGTAGGGGCTTGTCTCGAAGATAAGGCGGTTGGTGAAGATCGGCCGCTTTGGATCGTCGCCGTGTAGATGGTGCGTGCGTGCGACGTACCCAGTCGGTTGACGTTGCAGAGCCTTCGTCATTTTGTCGGCAAGATCCCTTGAAAGTGGCGGCGCCGATGGAAGCGTACTTTCAATCACAGGCATCTTTCCGGGCGTGTTTCGAATGCGTGAACAACTGGGTTGGCAGGCCGAGAATGCGACCGCGACACAGAATGCCGCTTGCCAATGAAACCCGCGAAACACGCGGCAGGATAGCACTGCATCAAATTTGCGCAGGACGCAGCGATCGGCGTCCGCCGGGTTTCCGAATGAAAGAGGCAGCGCCCAAGGTACAGTCGCGGTCCGAACTCTCCGATGTTTCCCTGTACGATGCAATGCTCAAAGGTTTGCGGTGGCGACATACATCGGCGCTTGCGCATGGGACTGCTCGTTAAGGCAACGCTGGCGGTCACGTTGGGCGGGATGTGGGTGGCCGCATGTGGCGCGCCTGATCCGCGACAGGTCGGCAGTGCCAGCGGGGAAGGAGGCGCGAGCGGCCCTACAGGGGGCACAGGCGGGCGCGGTGGCAACAACAACGGCGGCACCTCTAACACTGGTGGGCGCGGCGGCAGCGGCGGTGCTGCCAACACTGGCGGCACCTCCAACACTGGCGGCACGCCCAACACTGGCGGTACCCCCAACACCGGCGGTACCTCTAACACCGGCGGTACACTAGTACAGAGGCTGTAGTGCTTGAAATGTTCCACTTGGTAGGCAGGCCTATCCATGATTTAGATGTTTCGTCATACGCGGCAATAAAGGCAGACTCTCCTTCCGCGATGGGGACGATGATCGGCAGCGTCAGCTCGATGGGTGCGTCAAAGGCAAGGTCAGCCGGTTCTACGCTATAGATCAGCCCGCGCATCGCTTCTGCGTTTGGAGCCCCCGTTACAGCCATTGACGATGAGAGACCAATCGTTTTGTCCGTGGCCACGGATCCCTTCAACGCATGGACCTTTGCGCCGCCAAGGGGCACTTCGCCTCCTTGTAGTGCTAGCAACGTAGCCGTGATACTCGCAGTTACAACGCCCGTGTCGGCGTTTGCTTCGGCATCTGGAAGCGACGCGGCTGTACCAATCAACGGCATGCTGGTATCAGGCAACGACGTGTCAATTGTCCGGGTGTCCAAAAGCGTGGCCGCATCAAGAACCAAGGCGTCCATTGGCAGCACCATAGGAATTTCAAGCGTACCATCCCTGCCAGCCCGAAAGTCCGATAACGGACATTACCTAAACTTTTGGGTCGAAATCCGCCGAACGCCGGTCGCGGTCCCTTCCCCCCCTTGGCCATTTGTACCACCCTCGTTCGCGGCGCGTTCTTCAGTTGACGTCGATGTACAGGCCACAGGTAGGCCGCCAGGCAGCGCCAAACAGAGTGAAAGCCACAACGTCTTCGAAACACAAGAAGAGGAGGTCATCGCTTGAAGCACTACTCTGCGCGGCGGTGCGAATCAAATCATTGCCCACGTGAGCCGTGCACCTTCTACACAGAAGCGCATTCATAGGAGAAAATACGCGTGTCGCGCCCTCACTCCATGGGTGCGCCGCTGCGAATCCAGCCTTCCAGGGTTGCAAGGCGTTCTTCCGAGAAGCACACGCCGCCATTGGGTTCCCCGCAGCCGAGCGG
>JAWXBF010000278.1:0-7887 GCA_034439895.1 Deltaproteobacteria bacterium | reverse complement strand
GGCCGATAAACTGCTCGACGAGTCGAGCGGGATCGGCTGTCTTCTTGAGGCCCCAGAAAATAACGCCCGGGATCTCGACTGGATGTTCAATCACGTCCGAAAGAAAGCTTGGGTTTTCGTCGAACGCGAAGGTTCCGTCGGTCCAGCGAAGGGCGTCGACCACGCGCATTTTATTTTGCGCACCGAAAAACGCGAGGATGTCTTCCGGCGTCAACCACCCGAGTTCGATGAGCGTTTCACCCATCTTGGTGCCCTTGTCGCGCATCTCGCCAAGCAGGAAGTTCAGCTGTGATTCCGTGATGACCCCGCGAGCAACCAACATCGAGCCGAGTGCCTCGCTGCGCATATTCGAACGCGACCCAACGGGAACGCCGTTGTGAAGCAAAAGTTCCTTGAACACCTTGCCGCGTTCAAGCCGTAGCACACCCGTCGAGCTCGACTGGAAATGCGATAGCAACTGCCTCGGAACGGGGTGTTCGGAAAGATCGCCTGCAAGCACGACCTCTGGATAGGAAGGAAACGTCATCGATATGCCTGGAGAGAAAGTATCAGGTCCCTCCAACATCGGTTGATCCAATCAATCCTGAATCCAGGAAAGCCGGACTGCGGCAATTGGTCTAACCATTCGTAACTACGGAGTAATTCCGATCTCGATCTGACCGTCCACGACCCGACATGGATAGACGGTTAGCGCGACCGCAGGGTCGTCGAGACAGATCCCGGTACGAAGGTCGAAGTTTTGCTTGAAAATCGGCGAGGCGATCTTGGGAACCCCGTCCCTGTCGCCCACGATTCCGCGGGCCATGACAAAGGCCTTGCTAAAGGGGTCGAAGTTGGCAGTTGCGTACAACGTTTGACCGTCTGGCATCAGAATGATGGCGATCTGTTGACCGTCGACGAGGGCCGCAGCGCCGGTACCCGGCCAGATGTCCTGAAGTGGGCAGATCCGGTTCCAGACAACCGTCGTGGGGCGATCACTTGATTCAAGCTGCGTTTGCATGGGGAGACTCATGTGAAAGCCCTTCTGCGCAGGGGAACCAATGTTTCTTTTTCGTGCCAAAAAGCTGGGCGGTGCTGGTCCCGCTCGGGCACAAACACGATTGACGGATCGGGTTCCTTTGCGTTCACGAACGATCGGAACAATTTTCGACGTTCCGGATCCTCGGTCGCGGTCTTCCATTCACATTGGTACGTGGCAACGATGTGTTCCATTTCGACTTCGAGCTCGGCCGCGATGCCGAGGGAGTCGTCCACAACCACGCTGCGCAAATAATCGAGTCCGCCTTGAAGTCCGTTGAACCACGTGGCGGTTCGTTGCAACCGGTCCGCCGTGCGGACGTAGAACATGAGGAAACGATCAATCGTTCGAATCAGCGTGGGCTCGTCCAGATCCGATGCCAGCAACTGGGCGTGTTGCGGTTTCATGCCACCGTTACCGCACACGTATAGGTTGTAGCCACGTTCGGTTGCGATGATGCCGAAGTCTTTGCTCTGGGCCTCGGCGCATTCGCGGGCGCACCCGGATACCGCAGATTTCAGCTTGTGGGGACTGCGCAGTCCCTTGTATCGGTTTTCGATCCGGATAGAAATACCGACGGAATCCTGAACCCCGTAACGGCACCAGGTGCTGCCCACACAGGATTTAACCGTGCGCAAGGCCTTGCCATACGCATGACCTGATTCGAATCCCGCTGCGATGAGCTCGTCCCATATAAGGGGAAGTTCTTCGAGGCGTGCACCTAATAGATCCACGCGCTGACCGCCGGTGATCTTGCAGTACAGATTAAATTTCTTGGCCACGGTTCCAAGCGCGATCAGCTTGTCGGGCGTGATTTCGCCGCCCGCGACGCGCGGAACCACCGAATAGGTGCCATCGCGCTGGATGTTGGCGAGGAAACGATCATTGGTGTCTTGCAAGCCCGCGTGCGGTTTTTCGAGAACGTGGTTGTTCCATGTCGAGGCCAGAATAGACGCCACCGCCGGCTTGCAGATCTCACAGCCAAGACCCTTTCCGTGTCGTGCAATGAGCTCGGCGAACGTCTGAATCGTTTGAACCCGAACGACGTGATACAGTTCCTGTCGACTAAGTGGGAAGTGCTCACACAGATGATTCTTGACCTCGACCCCGCGCCGCTTGAGTTCGGCGTTGAGCAGTGGAGTCAACAGTGTCACACAAGAGCCACAGCCAGTGCCAGCCTTGGTGCAAGACTTGATGGCGCCGACGGTGGTCAAATCCTGTTCTGAAATCGAGGAACAGATGGCGCCCTTGGTCACGTTGTGACACGAGCAGATCATGGCCGAATCCGGCAGGCTTTCGGGCCCAAATCCGGCGGGCGCCTTGCCATCGCTTGCCGGAAGGATCAGGGATTCGGGGTTTTCTGGCAATACCACCGCGTTTTGAACAATCGCCAAGAGCTGGCTGTAACTGGCGGCGTCTCCGACCAGGATGCCGCCAAGTAGATGCTTGCGATCGGCGCTCAGCACCAGTTTCTTGTAAACGCCTTTGACCCCGTCGTAGAGCGAGACCACCTGAGAATCGGGTGTCTTTGAGAAGGCATCGCCGAAGCTTGCCACATCGACGCCCATCAACTTGAGTTTCGTGCTCATGTCGGAGCCCGCAAACGGATCGGTGCGCTGGTCAAGCAACTGACTGGCGACGATTTCGGCCATCCGGTAGCCGGGCGCCACGAGGCCGTAGGTTCGGCCTTGATGCGAGGCACATTCGCCGATCGCAAAAATGTTTTGGTCGCTTGTCCTGCAATTGCCGTCAATGACGATGCCGCCGCGGTCACCCAGCTCAAGGCCGCATTGGCGAGCAAGATCATCGCGGGCGCGGATGCCTGCCGAGAACACAACCATGTCGGTTTCAAGCGACGTGCCGTCGGCAAACACCATGCGCGCCACCTTGTCCGCTTCGGCGTCGATGCTCACGGTGTTCTTGCCGGTATGGACGGTGACGCCGAGGCCCTCGATGCGCTTTTTCAAAAGCGCGCCGCCCACTTCGTCCACCTGCAATGCCATCAAGCGTGGCGCGAACTCGACCACGTGGGTTTTCAGTTCCATGTTCAAGAGCGCATTGGCGGCCTCAAGGCCAAGCAATCCACCGCCGACGACCGCACCCGTTTTTGCATTTTTCGACCACGCCGAAATGGCTTCGAGATCCTCGATGGTTCGGTAAACAAAACATCCGGGATGGACGCGTCCCGGGACCGGGGGGACGAACGGATACGAGCCTGTTGCCATCACGAGCAGGTCGTAAGGAACCTTTTCGCCGGTGGAAGACACGGCGAGGCGCGCGGTCCGGTCGATGTCGACGCAGCGTTGCCCGATGCGGACGTCGAACCCAACTTCTTGGTACTCCTCTAGGGTTGCCAGGGCGAGATCTTCGGCGCCCTTGCCCTCGAAGAACTTGGAAAGGCCCACGCGGTCGTAGGCGAGGCGGGGCTCTTCACAGAAGACGGTTACCTCAAACGCCTCCGAACGTCCTGCTTCCATGAGGCATTCGAGCAGGCGGTGGCCCACCATGCCGTTGCCGACGACGAGCAACTTTTGCTTCAAAGCCATGTTACAGATCTATCGTTGAAGCAGTTTCGGCCTGGTAAAACACTGGTTAAATCGCTCGCGAACACCGGGTTACGAGGAGGGTAGTCTCGATGTTTCCAGCGAGTAACTCGGCATCCGGCGCCCCGGCGAGTTTTAGCGCACAGAGTTTATCGCCCGATCAAGTGTGGCCAGTCGCCTTGCAAGGAACCCGCCCGTGATTTTTTCCGCCGCAAGGTCGTCCACAACGAGGAATTGTTGTGCGGCCGTCCGCTTTCGCAACACAATGACGCCCGTGCTGACGGATTGTACGCCCTGCGCCTGCAATCCGCTCATCCACGAATGGAAGCGTCGGGTTCGCTCGGTGCGCGTGAGTAAAATCGCCGCGAATCGCAGGGCGCGCAGGCTGATGTCTGTGGCGACCCGCTGGCGCAGTTTTCCGCTGAAGCGCAGTGCCAACACTCCGGAGCCCGCCCCTAGATCGAGGACACTATCTCCGACCGAAGGCAACATGGCGCCCGCAAGGACAAGGGTGGCACGCGTGGGTCCCGCGACAAAATGTCGATGCGGCCTGTCCTGTCGATCGCATGCGATGATGTGCGCGCCCTGCAACGACAGTTCGACCTCGGCAACGCAGGTGGTGCCTACTCGGCCCAGCCACTTCTGCCGTTGCCAGGCGTTCAAGATGTCCTCGCCGACGAAACGCAATTGTTTCGCTGCAACCGACTCGCCCAGAAAAAACAAACGAATCAGCACCGACAGGGGATCGTTGTGGCGTGCTCGCCATTGCCAAAGCGAACGCTGTTCATCCGGTGTCACATCCGAATCGGGAGCGCCGAGACAGCGTCCGACCTCTTTCGTGTTGTATCCCTCCGAATCCAGGATCGTGCGCAAGATCAACAGATCCCGATGTTGACGGATTAGTAGCACAAAATGGGCTCGGGTTGTCACGGGATTATCCCGTTGGCGTTTCTTGCATCATCAACTTCAGGCGAAGGATACCGGCCACGGTCATGCTGTCGCGGAACTTGCCCGCGAGTACGCCCTGGTAGGCGGTTTCGAGCGGCAATTTCACAAGCTGCAACGCTTCGGTTTCCTCGGGTTCGGCTTCCAAAAGTTCCAGGTCGCGCGCGAGCCAGATCTCGCCGACTTCATCGCATACCGAGTTCGACAGATCGATGTGAAGAAGGCGATCCCAGCGTTTTGCGCGAAGTCCGACTTCCTCCAACAGCTCTCGCTTGGCCGAGTCGAGTGTCGGCGTGCCGAGCGGACAGCCACCTTCGGGGATCTCCCAACTGTAGCGTCCGAGCGGATATCGGTACTGTCCCACCATCCAAAGGTTGCCCTCGTCGTCGAGCGGGAGGATGCCAACGGCGACGTTCTTGAACCGTACCACGCCGTAGATGCCTTCGTTCCCGGCCGGGTTCAAGACGCTGTTGTGCTCGACCCGGATCCAGGGGTTCTCGTAGCGGGTTTCGGTTGACCTTGTGGTCCAAGGGTTGCGGCTCTCGTTGTCGCTCATGGCGACCGGAGCCTACCCCGCCGCGCGTTCAAGCACAGCCTTCACCTCGGGAAGTTTGGCGAAACTTTCCTTGTCGATCGCCTTGTCGAGGGCGTCCGTGGGCTTGATCTTGCCCTGCTGCATGAGCCGTTGTAGGGCGGCGTCCATGGTTTGCATCCCTTCGGAACCGCCGGATTGCAACAGGTTGGTCAACATGGAGGTTTTCGCTTCACGGATGGCCGAGGCGATGCCCGAATTTGCGACCAAAATTTCGTGAACCGCAATGCGGCCCGAGCCGTCGGCTTTTTTGAGTAGCTGCTGGGCGACAATTCCGGCCAACGATTCTGCCAGCATGCCGCGAATACCCGGTTGTTCACTCGCAGGAAATGCGTTGACGAAGCGGTCAATGGTGGCCGCTGCCGAGTTGGTGTGTACCGTTGCAAACACGAGGATACCGAAACTGGCAGATTGCAACGCGAGGCGCATGGTCTCGGGACCCCGCAACTCGCCGACGAGGATGACGTCCGCGTTTTCACGAATCGCACTGCGGATGGCGTCGCCAAACGAAGGCGTGTCCTGTCCAACCTCTCGGTGCGTGATTTGTGACATCGCGGGCTGGTGCACGAATTCGACCGGATCCTCCACCGTCAGGATGTGGAGAGGTCGAGAGTGATTGAGGTGCGATATCATGGCAGCAAGCGTCGTACTTTTACCGCTGCCCGTGGGCCCGGTGACGAGGACCAGCCCCGAAGGCCGCTCTGCCAATTTGACGATGGCTTCGGACAGGCCCAGATCTTTGGCCGACAAGATCTTGGTGGGAATTGTGCGGAAAACCGCGCCTGGTCCCGTGGTTTTACCAAGGTAGTTGGCGCGAAAGCGCGCTTTGTCCTCGTAGGCGTACGCAAAGTCGAGATCGTGGGTAGTGAGAAATTGGCGCAACTGCGGCTCGGTGACAATCTCGTAGAGCAGGCTCTCAAGCGAGGCAACACCGAGGGTTGGTTCCCCCTCGATGGGGACGAGATCACCCTTCGCGCGCAACATCGGCGGTAAACCCACAGAAAGATGCAGGTCGGACGCTCCGGCCTTCAACATACGGTCGAACAGATGATCGAGTGCGGGCATGTCACGAGCCCTTTCCGAAGAAGTTCTTGAGCGGAGATTTCTTGTCGCCCTCGGATGGGTCGGCTTTGACACCTTTCGGTTTAAACGTCGATGTGATGGGTGCCCCGGTGGCTTGCAATGCCTTGGGATCGCTTGTGACCCGCAACGCGGCCTCAAGGGTGATGGTTTGACTGTCAATCAAGGCCCGTAGCGAATCTTCGATGCGGATCATGCCAAAGGAACGGCCGCGTTGTAGCAGGCTCGGTAGCTGAAACAGCTTGTCGTCGCGAATCAAATTCCAAAGCGGGAAGCTACCCGTGATGAGCTCTGCTGCTGCGACCTGTCGAGTGCCGTCGGCCGTGGGGACCAGGCGTTGGCTGACAATGATCTTGAGTGCGCCCGCAAGCGTGGCGCGAACCTGAGATTGGTCTTCAGGAGGGAACATGTCGATCAGGCGATCGATGGTCTTTGCGCCCGACGGTGTGCTCATGGTTGCGATGACAAGGTGGCCTGTTTCCGCGGCGGACAGCGCCATTTCCACGGTTTCGACGTCGCGCAACTCGCCGATGACGATGACGTCCGGATCTTCGCGCAAGGCGCCCTTGAGTGCAGCGTAAAAAGAGTTGGTGTGGGTACCGACCTGGCGTTGACTGATGACCGACTTCTTGAGCGGGTGGATGATCTCGACCGGATCTTCGACGGTGATGATGTGATCGGCCTTGTGGGAGTTGATGAGATCCACGAGTGCCGCCATCGTCGTGGTCTTGCCGTGGCCGTTCGGTCCCGAGACGATCGCAAGTCCCTGATGGTACGAGGTGACCTTTGCAAGCTCTGGCGGAAGACCCAGCTCTTCGAGGGTAGGGGGCTTGGCCGCCACGAGTCGAAAACAGCCCTTCAGCCCACTCTTTTGTCGATTGATGTTGCCGCGCATTCGTCCTGCGCTTGGCGCGTCGAACGCAAGATCGGCATAGCCGGCATCTTGAAGCTGAAGGAGGCCGCGTGGGTCGAGCAGCTGCAACAGCATCGACTCGACCATCTGGGGCGAAACGTTGTCGGTCATCGGTCGCATTTCACCGATCATGCGCGCCATGACGGGGCGGCCAGCCATGACGTGGAGATCGCTTGCCCCTTGTTGTCGGGCCTGTTGCATGAGCGATAGCAGGTACGGCTCGAAGGATGGTTTGAATCCGGTGCCGGACCAAGGTTGGTTTCCCCGCAACGATTCAATGGACAGTTCGGCCTCGGCCTCGGCCGCGGGCGCAGACGTTGCGACGGGGGGGCGCGCGGGCTCTGCGGCGCGCGTAGGGGCTGGCATCGGCGCCGCGAAAGGCGACGGTGCGGCAGGCGCAGCAGGCGCGGCCGCAATGGAAGCGGGCGCTCCGCCAAACGCGAAAGCCGCACTCATCGAAGACGGAATGCCCGTCAGTATGGGGATGGCGCCTGGTCCCACGACGGCCGATCCCATGAACCCACCGGGTGCCGCGATGGAGGCTGGAGCACCGAAAGACATGGGCATCGGTGCTGCGATTGCGACCGGCGAATGCGACGCAAAAGCCATGGTTGGAAGGGGTGCAGGTTCTGGTTCGGGGGGGGCGGTCTCCGTTTCGGGCCGGGAGATGCCCCACTCGGCCTCGACATCGTCGTCGCTGTCCTCGTGTGCGCCTGTGCTGGCAGGTTGGACTTCGGGCTCGTCGTACGATTCGTCGTAGGATTCGTCGAATCGCCCGGTTGACTGTGATGCGTTT
>JAWXBF010000277.1:0-18709 GCA_034439895.1 Deltaproteobacteria bacterium | reverse complement strand
TTGTTGACGATCGAAACGGCGTTGTTGACGACCCCGAACGCGCCAAAGTGTTCGGGGCCCACCACGCGCGCAAGCAGCCATTTTTGCGCGAAGCCGAAGAGCATGAAGCCCGCCTTGCCGAGGCCAACTTTGAGGGCGCCCCGCCCTGCAACCACGGCACCGCGGGCAGCGGTTTCGCCAGCAGAAGAAGGGGCTGATTCCGTGGCATTTTCGTTTTCGGGCTGATTCATGGCGCGATGGATGGGCCGAAGGTTTCGTCGGACGGGTCGGCAGTATGCGCAGATTGGACGGTCCGCGCTACACTCACGATCGAGTCGTCACCTGTGCCCGAGATCTCCGATATTTCCTGGCCCGCACTGTTGGAGGCGTGTGAATCGTCCCGGGCAACGAAAATCTTGCGCAAGACGGCCTTTCCGCTCGCCGAACTCGAGCAGCGGGTGCCGCGCGCAAACCCCGGAGAAGCCTACGGTCGACTTCCGATTTATAAAGGACCCGAAGGTGAAGTGTTGCTCGTCCGCTGGGAGGAGAATCAGTTTTGTGCGCCTCACGATCACGGGGGCGCACGCGCGATCATCTGCTTGCTGCGCGGTGCATTCTGGGAACGCCACTATTCGTTCGACGGACGACAGTTGACCGCCGAGGCCGATCGCGAAGTCGAGTCGCCCAGCGTGATGTCGGTACGAGCCAACACCATCCACGACATGCAGGCAACGGGAGGCGGCTTCGGGGTGCATTTCTACCTTCCGGCGGTTTCCAGCATGCGAGTTTTTGATACCGCAAACCGTCGCACGCTTACCGTCGGAGAATCCTGTGGAGCGTGGATCCCGGGCGACGCAAAACTCATCGAGCGACACGACGCGTGGCTGCCGTGATCTGGATCGGATACACGACGTTATACCGCGAAGGCGGCCCAAAATTCGAACGCGCAGCGAAAACATTGGCCCGGGAAAAAGCGGCAGCCCACCCCGAACTTTCCGTGCGTTGCGAAGCCGTCGAATCGAAACGCGACTTCGTCGATGCAATGACCAAGATCGCGAAATCCGGGCAGACAATACATGAGCTTCATTTCATCGGCCATAGCGGCATGTACGGACCGATGTTTCGTACCACGGAGATGCCCGAACAATTTAGCCCCCACGAATGGCGCTCGTTGAAGCTGCCGTTTGCGCCCGAGGGAGAAGCTTTTTTTCACGCCTGCCGATCCGCTCGCTGGTTTGCGCCTTTCTTTGCGCGCACCTTGGGCGTTCCCGCAAGCGGCTACCACCACTACACCTCGGTTTCGTTGCGTCCCGATCACTTCGTCTGGGAAGCGCGACGTTCCGATCCGCATGCGCCTCTGTACATCGTCGCCTGTGCTGGCAAGAAGTCGCACGGATCGTTCGCCACCCTTGCGAAATACGCCGGGGTGACGCCCGTCGAAACCATGAAGCGCTTCGTGCCCTCCGAACCAAGCGGTGACGCCAGTTACAACGCCGTCGCAACCGCCTACGCCGGCGTGTTCACGGATATCGGCGTGCGTCGGGATGAGTGGGAATGGTTGCTCCCCCGGGTGCAGCGGATGCAAGCTTGCTTCCCGCGCGGGCTTCGCGTCCTCGATGTGGGTTGCGGCAACGGAGCCCTGCTTTCCAAACTGGCGGGTCATCTTCGCGAAGGAATCGGGGTCGATGCTTCTGCATCGATGATTGAACTTGCACGCGCCCGCGCAAACACCGAAGGCAACCATCACCTTCGATTCAACGTCCTGCACGGACCCAAAATCGACCTGGCCGATCACAGCGTCGAATTGATCGTATCCTTGTTGTCGTTTCGCTATCTCGACTGGGACCCGATCATGAACGAGTTTCGGCGCGTCCTTGCCCCCGGCGGCCGGATCTTCATCGTGGACATGGTGACACTGCCATGTCGGTGGTACGAATGGCCAGCCGTTGTCGCCGACAAGCTGCGGCAGATGCATACCCATTCGCAGAACCCCGAGTTCGCGCGCCGATTGCAAAGCCTTACGCACATGCCCGAGTGGTCCACCTTGCTGAAGTACAACCCAATCCGCGCGGAGCACGAATACCGCTGGTACCTGGAAAGTCGCTTCCCGGAGCGTCGCGTGGAAACCTTGAATGTGGGTTGGCGCAACCGGATGCTGGCATTCGATTCTGGACCCCTGCGGCCGGGATGGGTGGCGCCCCAGAGTTACCCATGATTGCGATCATGGACTGGGGCATTGGCGGCATCGGACTTTTGTCGGAACTGCAGCGACAAAAGAAGCGCCTTCCGCTGCTCTACTTTTCGGACTCGGGATTTCTCCCCTACGGCAAGGTGAGCGCGTCGGCCCTGCGAAAAAGGGTCCTCGCTGTCGCTGGATTTCTGGTCCGACAGGGTGCGACCCATCTTGCCGTGGCCTGCAACGCAGCCAGCACCGTCTTGCCGGCGCTCGGAATCCGCGGAATCGCAGGACGAATTGAAACGGAGGGTGGACCCATCGAGGTGACCGGAATTATTGCCCATGCTGTGCGGCAGGTTCGTGCGTCGAAAAGTCGCGACATAGGTGTCATCGGCGGCACAAGAACGATTCGCTCGGGGATCTACCGAAAAGTCCTCGCGACCCACAGTCGAACGATTCGCACGAGGGTAGCCCAACCGCTGTCCGCGCACGTCGAAGCGGGCGATTTGTGCTCGCCCGAGGTGCAGGCAAATGTACGAACGATCCTTTCGCCCTTGAAAAGGGTCGATGCAATCCTGATGGCTTGCACACACTACCCTGCCCTGCGACCCCTCTTCGAGCGCACCGTACCAGGCGTAATTCTGCTGGATCCCGTACCCCGAATGGCTCGCTGGGTGATCGATCACTTTGCAACGCGCACATCCAATGCCGACACGATCTATCTCACGACCGGTTCGCCACCGAGTCTCCGCCGAGGAGCCGACGTCGCATTCGGACACAGGGTGGGAATCATTCGGCGGATCCGAGCCGATTTTGCCGATCAATCTTGGATCATGTCATGATGCCGTCCTTACTTGATGTCTGCCTCACCGCTGCCCGAATTGTCTGAATCGCTCGTCCTTTCGGATCGCCCCCCGCGCTGGTACTGGAGCATCCCGGCACTCGTGATCGTGCTGCGCATGATTCCGTTTATTTCCACCTACCTCGTGGCCGCACCGGAGGGGAGACGGTTTCTTCCCGTCGGTTTTATTCCCAAGGATTTTCTCGCGTACGGCGCGTTCATTCGCCAGGCCGCACAGGGGAACGGCCTCACCCTCCTCAATCCTTTCACGACCGATCCACAAGACGGTCGTTTCATTCTGGTTTTCCACAGCATCCTCGGGTTGTTTGTTCGCGTGACGGGACTCGATCCTTTGCTCGCGATCGAACTTGCTCGAATTCCGCTAACCTTCGCCTTTTTCGCAACGTTCTGGTGGTTCACCCGACCGTTTTTCCGCCAACGCCAAGAACGTTCGGCAGCGGCTTTGTTGCTTGCCTTTGCCGGCGGTATTGATCCTGTCCTACGTTTACTGGCAAAGACGATGCCGATCGACATGCGACCCAGCCTCTCGGAGAGCGCTCAGCTTTTTGGATGGTCCGGGTTCGCCGACATGTACAACCCGCTCTGGGTGGCGGGGATTGCCCTGTCCTTGATAGCGATTCGCCCCATCATCGTGGGCACAGGACCGGCAAACTGGCGCCAGGCTGCACAGGTGTCGATTTTTTGGTTTATCACACACTGGATCCATCCCTACTCGGCCGTGGTCGTGCTTGCGACCGCCGGATGTTTTCCTGTTGCAGCCATCGTGATCTCGCGGCCGGTCGACTGGAAAGCCCAGGCCCGAACGGCGATCTGCCTTGCGCCGACACTCGCAATCACGCTTCTTTTCAGCCGCTGGCAATCGCAGGACATGGTTTTCCGAACCGCCTCTCTCGGTTTTTTCGGACCACAGGCTATCTCTATATTTTGGTACCCCCTGACCCTGACCGTACCCGGGCTGCTTGCAGCAATCGGCGTCAGTCACTGGTTCAGAGCGGATCGGGCAGCGGCGTTCTCGATGCTGACGTGGATGGTGGTCATCGCCTTGATGCACAGCTCGCCTTTCATCAACGGCTACCATTTCGTTCCCTACCTTGCCGTTCCTGTCGCAGTGCTCGCGGCTCCGACCGCAATGTGGCTGCTGACAGCCTGGCAAGAGGGGCGAATGCGAGTCCGGACGGCCGTTGCTTTCACACTCGCGTTTCAGACAGCGCCCCTGTTGACGATCGAGTCCACGCTCGCCAACCTTCGACGCAACTCGGTTGATGGGGCGTTCATTGACATCGCTGCGGCGTTGAAAGAGATGCCTTCGGGGAACGCACTCGTCCCACCCGCATTCGGAAACGTGCTGCCCGCGCTCACGAGCCACCGCGTCTGGGTTGGGCACTGGTTTCTGACGCCCGACTACCAGTGGCGCGCACAAACGTACGGCGTCTTGGGCCGCACATCCTCGGCAGAGATGTTGACGAAAATTCTCAGCACCCAGGCGATCAACTACCTCGTCTTACCGACAATGCCGACGTCGGTTGTGCCGGATGGGTTCAATGTGCACAGCATCCACGGGGCGTGGACCTTGTATCTCAAGACGCCGGTTGCGATCTAGAACAGTCCGCCAGAGATTGAGACGAATCCACCATTCGGCATCGGTGCCACGGAAAACTGCAGTCCGTTCGAGGCCTGAGGAGATTCAACCGAGCCATTGGAATCCCAAATCAGCATCAACAATCCCGTGCCAAGCGCCACGCCACCCAACCCAAACGCGGCGTAGGAACTGTAGGCAAAGGGTTCCATGGCGTCGCAGGCCGCATCTGAAGCAGATGGATCCGATTCGACGAACTCGAAGCAATCCGAGCGCTTGTTGCGCGCCACCAGATTCAAAACCACGCCGGCGCCAACGACGGCAACCCCGGAACCCGCCGCGATCCAACCCCAGGTTCTCGGTTTGTCATCGACCGCTTCTCTATCTTTGCGGGGCTTTTCGGCCACCATCACCACCGGGGGAACAACTGGTGGCGGGGCGGGCTTGTTGAGTTCGTCAATTTGGGTCTGCAGGCGGCTTATCTTGGCCTCGATCTCGACACGATCTTCAGCCTCCGGTGCCAGATCCAGGTAGTCATTGAAGGCCTGGAGCGCAATCTCGACATCGCCTATCTTGGCAGCAAGTTTCGCCATGTTGTAAGCGGTGAATGCGTGTCGCACCATCTTGAAGGAACACTGGTACGCCTTGACCGCGACATGATCTTCGCCAAGGGATTGCGTTTGCTGGGCCCTGTCAAACCACTTTCGAGCGATCTCACGGCGGGCGGTTTGATCCTCCGGCAACGGCGGACACTCTTGCGCAGAGGCGCGGGGAGCAAGCGCAGTAAAGGCCGCGAAAACAACAAGTCCGAATCGAAAATTGGGCATCTGGGAAGTGGCGCGGCGCCACATTCATCTTTTCGGTCTAAAACGGGTTGGGCTTGAACGGCTGTTTCACCGGTGGTGACCGTGGCCGATTTGGCTTCGCAGGCGCGAACTTCCGCTTGATTGGTTTGGTGCGCAGTTTCGGAACCGGAGGTGGTGGGATCGGCAGCGGCTCCGCGACCATTGCGGGCTCCGGAACGGCCGGCGTAACCACTGGCGCAAAAGGTCGCTTGGTAGGCACCGGCGATTCGGCCGACACCGGGACCCGCGCCCTGACGATGGCCCGATTACCCATTTCCGAGATGAGGACAAACCCTCCAATTCCGAGGGCCAGCACGCCGCCTCCGATGGCCAGCGCTGCCAACGGTGTCACCGGGCGATGCAGAAAGGCCAGGCGATCCCTCCAAAACCGTTGCCAGGGCGAACGAAAGGCATGCTTCAGATCGCTTGTCACGAGGGTCGCGCCCGCGCGGAGTTGTGGGGGTGGCGGCGTTGCTTGCCTCGTAAAAATCCCCGGTGTGGACTCCGATTCAAGTGCGACCTTGATCATGGCGTTCCACTTTTCGTGGGCCTCGCTCAGGGTCTCCTTCATGAAACGCGCGAGCTCAGCCGCGCCCATCGGGCGACCCTCGCCCGAACGCAGAATGAATCGCTCCAGCGCTTGTTGCAGGGCAAGGGCCGATTCGAAGCGATTGTCGGGTTCCTTCGCAAGCGCCTTCATGATGATGAGATCAAGCTCGCGCGGGATCTCCGGAACGAAACTGGTTGGCGTCGGGTACGCATCCTCCATCAACGCCTTGTATGTCTCAAGCTCGTTGTCGCGCGCGAACAGACGTCGCCCACACGCCGTCTCCCAAAGCACAATCCCCAGCGCAAACACATCCGTGCGCGCATCCACAGGCTTGCCAGAGGCCTGTTCTGGCGAAAAATACCCAACCTTGCCCTTGCGACTTCCGTGTTGCGTTTTCGTGACACGGTTCAACGCACGGGCCACGCCGAAATCGATGACCTTCACGGCACCTTCAAACGACACCAGGATGTTTTGCGGTGACACATCGCGGTGGACGACACCCAAACTTTCACCGGCGGGCGAGGTAACCGTGTGTGCGTAGTGCAATCCCGCCGCAGCCTGCGAGACAATGTACGCGGCAAGCCGGGGTTTAACCCGAAGACTCTGGCCCGAAATCAATTTCAGCACCGTCGACAGGGCCTCGCCGTGGACGAGTTCCATGGCGATGTAGTACTCCTCGCCACTTTTCCCAACTTCGTTGATGCGGATGACGTTGGGATGCTGAAAGGCCGAGGCGATCCGGGCCTCGTCGAGGAACATGTCAATGAACTGCTCGTCCTCGGCAAGATGCGGCAGGATGCGTTTACAGACCACCAGGGTCTTGAAGCCTTCTATCTCGCCGGTTCTAGCAAGCGAGATCTCCGCCATTCCACCCATCGCGAGACGTCGGACAATTTCGTATCGACCCAGTTTATTTGGGTTGTCCGTGGCCGAAAAGCCGACAATTGTGGAAGCCATCCTGAAATTAAGAAGACCCCCCATCCTATCACGGGTTTAGAGATTGAATTTCGCTAACGCCGCGGCGCGAAACGGATGTGCGTTTTCATCGGAGCAATCCCCACATGTGCCAAGGATACGGCTCCCCCGGGTGCCTGGATTCCAATGGATGCCCTGATGCCGCTTGCAAAAGCGCCATCGGATCCGACGCCCCAGAGATCGTCGTACGAATAATCGATCTCGCCGGTGGCGTGGAGGGTGGCACTGAAGGTAAGCCGCGTGCTCGACCGGCCGTAACGGACCAAGTTCCGCCAGGTGACGGTGAACGTCTGGGCAGCCGCGTCGACCTCGGTGCAGAGGTTGGCGTCGTCGGTTATCGCAAGATCGTCCCAAAAAACGGCCATCAGAGCCGGAGTAAACGCAGCGGGCAACGCCCCGGCCCCACCAACGCCGGGCGCGAGTCGGTCGCTCGGCGTCACAAAACCGAGCAATCCATTCGGTGAAACGGCAATGGTGTCGTGAACCTCACCAAAAAACGAAAACGGAAAGGGCAACGGAACGCGACCGTATCCCTCGTCGCGCGCCGCCAGCGCGGGCTCCCGTGCCGGCAGCAGCAATACCGATTTTCCGTTTCGGCAAGCGTCAACCGGAGCGGACTTTGGCAGCATTGCCATCGTATATCCCGCAAAGGCAGTGCAAATACCCTGCCCTTGCCCCGTGCTCACACACAACGCGGGCGCAGCACACTGACCGTCCCCACCGGGCGCACAGGCGGAACCAAGCGGCTGGCCAGGAACGCAACGTTCGGCAACACAACTGTAATTCGTATCACATCGCCCCTTCAGCAATGCATCGGTCATGAATGGACGGCATTGCGCACCCAGTGCGCCTTTCGGTCGACATTGTTTGTCGATGCACGAAAGACCCTCTGCACAGCGGTTTTCTCGCTGGTAAACCGTGGGCCGGTCATCACAGGGCGCGCCGTCGACGACGACGACCACCGGCAAGGGATAGCAATAGTCAGCCCTCCCGTTGTTTGCACAGAGCGTGCCCACAGCACAGACGCGGCCCGCGGCGCAAACGCTGCCGAGTCCGCCATCGGGGGCACATCGGCCCGAGACCAAACTGCAGTGGTAACCCGCAATGCACGGTTCGTAGGGCTCTCGGTCTATGGAACAGGCGCTGTCCGGTGCAAAGCCGGTTTCGCAGCGGCTGCCACCGTCACGGGCGCGGGCACAGACCAAACCCGCGTTGCAACTCGACGATCCCTGCAGGCATCGGCCACCGCGAACACCGTCCGGTACGCAAACGTTGGCATCATCGGCGCGAACACAACTTGCCCCGGCAAAGCACCGGGGCGCATCGGGATCGCGCACATCGCAGGCCATGCCAGACGGCACGCGCGTGCGGCAAAGCGAATCGCCGAGGTCGCACTCCAATCCGGGATCACACTGGGTTGAAAACAGATCCCGCGATCGACAGGGGGTGCCTTCGCGGCCAAGTACGATGCACACGCCACCCAAACACTGGGTTCCATCGATGCAACGCGCGTGTCCGGGCGCGTCCACACAGGCCTGAAACGGCAACGTGAACGCCGAAAGGCAAATCCGCTCGACACACGCAAGTCCCACCGCACACTCGGGACGCCCAAGCGCTGGATCTCCACACGTCCCACCGGGCGATCCGGGCGAGGCACAACGGGCACGTTCACTGCCTCTATCGCGCTCTTGATGCGGACACACCTTGTCGTCGGGACAACCGAAGCTGCGAACGCCATCGAAGCAGATCTTATCCGCGCCAAGTGGAGCACAGGTGGCAGAACCCGACAAACAACCGAGACCCGTATCACAACGGGGCGAAACATCTCGACAGGCCCCACCCTTCCACCCCGGCGGAACGCAACGCCAGTCGTCATCGGTCCGACCGCAGAGCAATCCAGGACCACATGCGGCCGCAACACACGACGCACCCGAGACCGCGGTTGGCAAACACGTTTGTTCCTTTCCTGAACAACCGAGGCCTGGTTCACACCCCGGTGTCCCGTCGGAGGCGGCGGTGCATCGACCGCCCGCCTGTCTTCGGGGAAGGCAGGTGCCGCCCGGGACCAGCAGGTCGGAATGGCTCCGCATACAGGCCGAATCGGCGGGACAGTCGAGATCGGTATGGCACAAGACGGGGGCGACACCGGGAGCGGCAGGGAATCGACCCTGGGGCGCTAGCGCATCTGCCCCCCCGCCATTGCACGCCGCGAGGCAAATGGCAGAAACGCCAACCCATATCCTTCGGGAGCGTGACAACGCAACAGAATCTAGCGCGAAACAGGGAAGTTGCGGCAAGATGTCCCTACCGCCATGAAATGCCTCCCAAAATTCGCGCTGTTCCTCCTTGTCGGCGTCGCCTCGGCTTGTGGCGATGGCAAGGGTCCCGTCGATGTGAACGGAACCTACAAGCTCCAAACCGTCGTGGCCGCCAACGCATGCATGACCGAAGGACTCGAGGTCGGTAAAACGGGCGAAATCGAAGTCACCTTCAGCCAGGACCTCATGGCCAATCCCGACAAGGTGACGGTCACGGTGACCAACCCATTCGTCGCGGGAATCCTCGCAGTCGTGGGATTGCCGAACACCTTTCTCGGCACCGTGACGGGAAATAGCGTCAAAGCGATCGGCGCAGGCAACGCGAAGACCGAAGGTAATTGTCAGTTCGCGCCCCAAATTCGCGTCGCAGCAGATCTCGATCGAGACACCCTGAGTGGCGAAATCACGTGGTCCTACCGGGCCACCGGTTCCGATTGCGGGGTTAAAACCACTTGTAATACGGTTCAAACTTTCAATGGGACGCGGCCGCCGACCGTGAAGTAGCACGGTTGTTCAACAGCGTTGCGAGACGTTCCAGGAGCGACACGACCTGCGCGTTTGCGAGCTTGATATCTACCTCGACAACGGGCCCGTGAGACGCAATGGTCACAGCGTCGAGATAGCTCGTCAAGCCAAGCAAAAGTGTTTTCGGGCTGGCCTTTGCCGACCGCGCAAAGGTTAAAAAACGTGCGGCCAATCGCTCGGCATCGCCAGCATTGCTCAGTTCGATCCGCAGGCGGGCATGCAACTCGGGCGATAAAAAGAGCGCGAAACCCCAGCGTTGGGTAGAAGCGGCGGGGCCGGGAGCATTCGCGTCGTCGTCCGAATCACCGACCGCTTGCGCAAGGGCGGGCCGAAGATCGCCGGGAACAAGCGACGCGAACCAGATCGCTGGAGCCGTACCACGGTTAACCCGAAGGCGCAGCGCCAGGTTGCCAAGCTCGACGTGCCGGCCCGCACCAACGGGCGCGGGGGACGTTGACGCTGCGACTCCGGTCGATTTGACAGTCAATTCCGCCGAGCGGCGCGCCCAACCGCCCCCCCCGATGATGAAACGGCCCTCATTCTCGAAAAAACCTTCCACGTCTCCCGGGTGATGGCTTCCGGTCCAGAGCACGCGACCCTCGAACAGCTGCTGCACAACATCGAGTCCCTGCAATCGCGCCTCATCACGCGCAAAGGCGACCAGGCGCTTTTCGTCGAAATGTTTGCCGTCGATCACCAGCACAAACGCGCCCATTTTCCGGGCGTCGCGTGGAAACGCCGCGGTCAGGTGATCAACATCGACCAGCGGATCCATCCCCGTGCGCTCCGCCAGCGCGGCTATCAGTTTTTTGTCGCTGGCATCAGACTGGGCGATCTGCCGCAACCGCTGCCAGTGTGGCGACGCACGGAACTGCGCGAAATCGATCGCGCCGACGGTCTCGGATTCGAGAGGCAACATGGCGATCAGTGCTTGCAGCGACGCAGCGGGTGCCGTGGCGCCCGATGTCGACTGTTTGCGACCGCGACAACCGACGCCAAGGGCGAGGATCGCGAACAAAAGCGACAATTTCGAGCGATGCACCATCTTTTTGACGGATGTGAGCTTAACAGGCCGCCGCCCGACCTTTATATTCTCCTCAACGTTTTGCGCCCCATGTTTTTCCCTTTCTGTTCCGCTGGCCGAGGTCGATCCCGATGAATTGGTCGCGACGCAAGTTCAAGGACGCGATCGTCTGGGTGCGCCTGAACGAGACCGGCCAGCTTTTTCTGGATGCGGACGGTCGAGCCGAGATGCGTTACCGCCCCGAGGATCCGCGCAGCTATCGCCCCCACCCGTCCAATCTGGGCGAGATCGAAGGCGAAGATCCAAGGGCCATCGTTCGCACAACACCCGTTCCGGCAAAACCTCCGTCACCTGAAAAGAAGGCCGCTGCGACTCCCAAGGTCGACGCCACGCCGGGCGTGACACAAATCGCCGTGTGGACGGATGGCGCCTGCACCGGCAACCCCGGCCCCATGGCCATCGGCATCGTTATCCTCGTCGATGATCAACGCACCGAACACGGTGAGTTCCTTGGCCACGGCACCAACAACATCGCAGAACTCGTTGCGATTGAGCGCGGTCTAGAACTGACCGAAAAAGCATTTCCTGGAATCGGCCAGGACAAGTCGACTCGCATCACCGTTTACAGCGATTCGAGTTACAGCATCGGATTGCTTAGCCAGGGCTGGAAAGCCAAGGCAAACCAAGAAGTGGTCGCCCGCATCCGGTCAGCCGTATCACGATTCGGCAACCTCAAGTTTCAAAAGGTGCCCGGACACGCGGGCGTTCCCGAAAACGAACGTTGCGACGAACTCGCGCGCAACGCTATCTTGTCCCGCCACTAGGCTTCGCCGTCGCGCGCAACGGAGCCACCGAGGCGCTGCACCTTGGAAACGACCGTTGCGTCAGGTGCGGTCGAACGAAGGCGCACGAGATCCATTTCCTGTGAATTTTGTGCCAGCTTTTGCTGCAACGAAACGACCATTGCGCGCAGAGACTCGACCTCGTTCAGATCGGATTCAGTGCCCTGCCGGTTGGCGGTGCGACGGGCATTCGCCCCTTCGATCTGGCGACGCCAGCGAAAGAGGAGACTCACGGAAAGGCCGTAACGTCGACCCACCGAAGAAACCGTTTCCCCCGGGCGAGAGGCCTCGGACAGAAAACGCCGTTTCTCGGCCACGGTGAAACGTCGGCGTCGGCCCGAAACGGGCTCTGCAATTTCCAAGCTATCAAGGTCCACGGTGTTCATCGTCCTGCTCCTTGTTCGGCGTAACTGCTTCTCGAAACCGGTCGGTAGCTGCGAGTACCCAATCACTGTATGCCGGACGTCAAACGAATGGGACTACCTAAACGGACTATGAAAGCGGTTTCAAGACCGGCACAATGGCCGCCGATGCAAGACTTGCTGTGGCACGTTTCGTTGTGAGACAAATTGCCACAACCCTTTGGAACCATTCCCCTCTCGCCCCCCGGGTCCTTGAAGCCAGGGCCTTCGAGTGATCGCATGCTCGAATAACCCTTTCGGACCAATCCGCGTTCAGAGGTTGATCAAAGCGTGAATCTCGTCCGGGATGAACGTTGCCGGAAGGCGAAGCGACCCCACGACGGAGCGCAAGCGTTCGCGTTCCTCATCGGTGACGACGCCGTCGACGGTGATCTCGAAATGCAAGCCGTTGAGAAAATCTCGAAACGCGGTTTGAACGTCGTCTCGCGTGAGGACCCCGCTCGAAAGCATCCCCATCAGCTCTTGCCGCTCGGTATCGTCAAGTACGCCATCCGCCATTGCGCGCGGCAGAAACTCGGTGAGACGTTCAATCGCTCGCGCCCGGAACTTATCCATCTCGGCCATCGTCTGATTGTACATCAGGCGCAATCAGGCTCGAAGCGGACGAATGCGACGAAGTGCGCGCCGAAGCGCTTGCTGGTTGCGAAAGCTATCGATTGCGACAGCGCCGAAAATGATTCCGGCCGTGACGAGCGGATAAAGATACGGATCCACGTTCATTGTGTTGAGAGTCGCCTCGACGCTGGTGATGAGGAGCGCACCGACGACCGTGCCCGGAAAAACCCGACCCCGTCCACCAAACAAGCTCGTACCACCCAAAACCGACGCTGCAATCATCGAGAGCTCACGCTGGGTCCCGAGGCTAGGAGAAACGACGCCCACCTGTGCGATCGCAACAAAGCCGGCAAGTCCGGCGAGGAGGCCGCACACGAGGAACACTACGGAATCAAGACGGGCAACCGGAATGCCCGCCTTGCGCGCCGCCTCGCGATCTTGGCCGATAGCATAAAGCTGGCGTCCACTCTGGGTGCGCGACAGCCACACGTGCGCACCGACCACCACGATCGCTGCAACCCAAACCGGAAATTGCAGACCGAGAAACCGGGCCGAGCCAAGAGCCCCGATCGAGTCCGGCAAATTCATCGCCCTTGTCTCGGTAGCCCACAAACCAAAACCCCGACCGATATACAGCGTCGACAGGGTCACGATGAAGGCCATCACGCGCATTCGCACCACAAAAAATCCGTTGATCGCGCCGTAGATGAGAGCAACCACGAGCGCAGATAGAAAGGCGACGCCCACCGACTGTCCCGCCGATAGCAACTTCCCGGCAGTGACTGCTGAAATGAACATGATCGAGCCGACGGAAAGATCGATTCCCGCCGTCAACAGCACGAGGGTCATGCCGGTCGCACCAATCAGCAACACGGACGACTGCGTCAGAATATTCAACAATGCCATCATTGTGATTGCTTCCCCTCAAAGGCAAAGGCCAGCAAGCGTTCGCGATCAAACTGTTCGCGGCCGAAGCTTCCCACGATCTCACCGTGGCGCATCACCATGATCCGATCGCAGATGCCTATCAGTTCATCCAGCTCCGACGAGATAACCAGCACGCCTGCCCCGCTATGGGCCAGGACGTCGATGCGCTCGTAGATTTCATACTTTGCACCGACATCAATGCCGCGGGTTGGTTCGTCAAGGACAAACACCTTTGGCTTCGTCAAAAGCCACTTGGCGAGAACGACCTTTTGTTGATTGCCGCCCGAAAGCGTTCGAACTGCAAGACCGTCACCCATCTTCCGTCCGAGCTTCGATTCCGGTATCGAAACGGAAAGTGCGGACTCTTTGATGGACAAAGCGAGCTTCTCGCTCGATAGAACCCCTGAAAATCCCTCAGCGAAACGCGGCAGTGCTGCCAGCGAAACGTTTTGAGCAACGTCGAACTCCATCAGCAGGCCTTCTTCACGGCGATTCTCGGTCAAGAACGCCATGCCGTGTTCAATGCTTGCCGCCGGACTGCGATTCAGCAGAACCTTGCCCGCGATCGAGACCGTGCCAGCATCCGCGGGATCAATCCCGAATAGAATGCGCGCCAACTCTGACCGCCCAGAACCCATCAATCCTGCAATCCCAAGTACCTCGCCTGCTTTCAGCTCGAAGGCGATGTTCTCGACAATGCCTTCCCTGCGGATCCCTTTGACCTCAAGGACGTTTTCACTCTGGACGGCACTTTTTCGGGCGGGATACAAACGCTCAAGATCGCGGCCCACCATCGCCTTGACCATCGAAGCTTTTGTGAAAGTCGAGGTCGGACCCGAGGCAACAACGGCACCATCTCGCAAGATATGGATTGTGTCACACAACCGCATCACGTCATCGAGTGCGTGTGAAATGTAGACGATGGCGCGTCCTTCTTCTCGAAGCCTTTCGATGAGCGCGAATAGCCGTTCGGTTTCCCTGACCGAAAGTGAGGTCGTGGGTTCATCGAAAATGACGATTCGTGCGTCGATTGACAATGCCTTGGCGATCTCGACCAGTTGGCGCTCACCCGGCGAAAGATTCGCAAGTGGTGTATCCGGTGTGGTCTCGAGATCCACGGCAGCTATCAGCTCTGCTGCCCGCTTCCGCATGGCCGCACGATCGACCATGGGCCACAACTTGCTCCGCTTCGGAAACCCTGTGATGAAGAGGTTCTCGGCAACAGTCAGATTCGCAAAAAGGTTCAGCTCTTGATGGATGAACGCGATCCCGCGCTGCCGTGCCAAGAGGGGCGTATCTGGAACATAAGGCGCTCCGGCGAGCTCAATTGTCCCACTATCTGGGGTAACAACACCGCCCAGAATGTTCATCAGGGTCGATTTGCCTGCGCCATTTTCTCCGACGAGTCCCAACACCTGGCCTGCAACCAGTTGCAGCGACACGTTTTTCAAAACCGGAACGTCAAAGAAGGCCTTGCTGACCGCCTCCATCGAAAGCACCCGGACTTGATTCGGTTTTGAGAGCGCCGATGCGTTCATCGCCCTGCCCCCAGTCGACGGCGACGCAGACCGTCGCCAAGCGCAGCGAAAAGGATCACGGTTCCTTTGATCATGAGGATGGTGAAGTTCGATAGCCCCAAGATGTTGAGGCTGTTGTCGATGAGCGTGATGAAAAGCACGCCGTACACCGTCCCAAGCACTGATCCACGACCGCCAAAAAGACTGGTGCCGCCAATCACCGTCGCACCGATCACGTCCAGGAACACGCGCTGTCCCAACACAGGCGAGCCGGTTTCAAGGCGCCCTGTGTACAAAACGGCGGACAATGCGGCCAATACACCGCAAAGTCCATAGGCCAACAGTGTAACACGTTTTACCGGAACACCCGAGATCTGTGCCGCACGGCCGTTGGCCCCGACGGCGAACAGCCATCGACCAGCCTTGGTCTTGCCAAGGAATCCGTGACACAAAATGCCGACGGGCGCGACAACCAACAACGCGTACGGGATGGGCCCAATGCCCTCTTGCGAGAACACCGCCAGCGAATGGGGCAAGCCCGGAATGCCATTGGAACGCGTCAGATAGACTGCAAAACCGCTACCGAACATCATCGTTGCCAGCGTCACCATGAACGGTGGCATCGACAAACGCGTGATGGCCATTCCGTTGAGCCAACCCACGAAAGCGCCGATTGCCAACATCACGAACGATCCCACCACGAAGTCCAATCCTCCGGGCAAACCCCATGTGGTCATGCTCCAGGCTCCGCCCACGCTGCAAAGCGCGATGATCGAGGTCACGGAAAGATCGATGCCACCGGTCAGTAAGACCAGCGTTTGGCCGATCGCAACCGCACACAACGGCAACATGTTGTGGACGATGAGTTCAAGATTTTCGAGGTTCCCGAGATCCGGCGCGAAAGGCAGCAACACCAGAAAGTAGAGAATGGAAAGTGCCAACACCCAGGTTTCAGAAGCGAAAACACGTCTGAGCCACGCCGAAAGGGTTATCCGTGGTGCGATTGCCGGCACCGGGGAATGGGCATCGAGGCCTGCAGCTGGTTCAACCACGATTCGCCCTTTCAGATTGCAGCACGAGCTGCGCCCCCCACATGCGCGAGGTGGTTTCTTTCAAGTTTTCCTGATGCACCACGAGGCCTGGATCCAGCACGAGTGGATTGACCTTCTCGCCCGCACGCATCGCGAGGATGGACTGCACAACCAGGCGGCTCTGCGCGTACGCGTCTTGCACGCCGTCGGCATCCAGTGTTTTGTCGCGCAACATCCGAAAGGCCATCGAATCGCCGTCGAACGCACCGAGCAAGACATGCTCGGGATGACCCGCAGGATGGAACTTCCCCGCGTTCTTCAGAGCAGACACGACGGAAGGCAGCAAAAAATCTGAGGACGTAAACACCAGGCTGATATCGGGATGCGCCTGCAAACCGTTCGTGATGCCGGCCAGGGCTTTCTCCTGATTCCATTCGGTTGGAACCCGCGTCACGACCTCGACTATGTCGGCGTTTTCTTTGACCGCGGCATCGAATCCATCGCGTCTGCCAATCGCATTGATGTCACCTAGATCTCCCATCAAAATCAGCGCCTTGTGCTTTTTACCGGCGCGCGCCGGCATCGTTTGACGGGCGAGCTGACACAAATACTGAACCGTATTCCGGGTGATCCCAAAGTTGTCGGTCCCCACCGTCACGCGTTTGTATGGGTTTTCCGCGGGTGGGCGGTTGTAGATCACAATCGGGATGTCACGGCGATTCACGGCCTTGATCATCGGGATCACGGTGTGCGCGTCCTTGGGCGCAACAATCACGCCGTCCACCCGACGCGCCACAAAACTTTTGATCTGCTCAAGCTGACGATTCGCATCGCCGTCGGAGATCGCCTCAAGCGTCTCGATGTTGTTCTTTTCGAGCTCCGACCGAATGATGTCGAAGCTCGCCACCCAGTATTCGGTCTGCAGGGTCTCGAAGGCAACGCCCACGCGCAGCCGACCACCCGTTCGCGGACGACAGGCGGCAAGCGGGAGACTTATCCCCGCACCCATGATGAGCCGCCGCGAAATCATCGACGTGGTCCTTCTTGTGATCAGGTAATGTCCTGAAGGCTTTGGGCAATTGCCTCGGGCTCGAAGATGCGCTTCCAGTCATCCTTGAAGATGATGCTTTTCGCGCGTTCAATCGCCTTCTTGGCTGCATCGGAAAATGGCGCCTTGATTTCACCGAAAACAATCGCCAGTTCAATCGTGAGGTGTCCAAACAAGAACGCCTTGGCCGCCTCGGGCGGAACACCGCGGCGAATCGCCTCGTCCATGCCTTCTTTCATCATCACGACCATCGTCGCTGACATGGTTTCCGACAGAGCCGGTTCAAGAATCGCCATTTGTTCGATGGTCACGCGATAGGATTCCATGACCGGCGCATACATGTGCCGGGTGATGGCTTCACCAAGTAGGTAATTCGCTTCGGACCCCTGAATCAACGCGCAAACCACGTGTTGCTTGGCCTTGACGCCACCGAAAAAATCTCGTTTGGCTTCCGATGTCACCTCGTCGTTGAAGATCGGCGGGTGGCAGGGATGGGCCGCGAAATACGCACAATCGTTGCGCTTGGCGAGTTTGCCCGCACAGGGCGCCGCCGGATCCAGCACCATCAGCATCGCGCCCGCACGCATCCCTTCGGCGACACCTGGCGAAATTTTCTCGATGAGATGATCCGGCACAGCCATGATCACGACGTCGGCAACCCTCAAAGCATCAACCTGCGGTGTCACGGAAAGTCCGCGATCCGAAAGATTCTTCTGACCTGGCTCGCTGACTTCGACGTAACGCACATCGTACTCCTGGAGACCTTTGAGATTGTCTGTGATACGACAACCCATTTTGCCACCGGCGCCCATGATGGCGATAATCGTCTTTCCAGTCGTCATTTTATCATTCTCCATTTTGTTCAGCGTTTGGTTCCTAAAACATTCCGGTCCGGACGCGCTCAAAGAAATCGGATGTCCCGACCTGTCCGCCCTTGAGAACGATTTCAATCCCGTCGAATTGAGCATCAGCGCTGGAGGCGCGGCACAAGGGGGATCCGGGTGCCGTCGGCGCGATCATTTGCAACGCCTCCACACCGAGAGCGCGGGCGCAATGTCCCGAGGTATCTCCACCGGCAACAATCACCCGCTTGCAACGTCGGGTTTCCGCGTTGAATTTCCCGAGAATCGCGCGCATCAAGTCGCCCTGTGCCCTGCCAATCGCGGCACCGAGTCCCGTCGTGTCGGGATGGCGCGACAGCCACGCCTTGGCCGCATCTGCGATTCGTGCGTCGTCTGGTCCTCGGGCAGAAAGCAACACCACGCTGCGGCCGCGATCAAGTTGTGCCAGCGCCTCGCGGGTTATCGTGTCACGCACGGCCGCGCTTCGATCCGGATCAAGAAGCGCCACGACCTGAACATCGATCCCGACGTATCGTTCGGACTCGGGCAAGCCATCCAGCACGTGATCGAGCTGACCGCGCGTCACGGGCGAACAACTGCCAGACACGACGAGGGTTTGTACAACGCTACCAATTGTATTGCGCGCGGGCGGTTCAACCTGGACGAGACCCAACTTGCGCCAGTGCAGCACGGCC
>JAWXBF010000276.1:0-16418 GCA_034439895.1 Deltaproteobacteria bacterium | reverse complement strand
GGTGTTCCTGCCACGGGCGGTGTTCCTGCCACGGGCGGCGGTCCTGCCATGGGCGGTGCTGCTGCGATTAATTCTGCGATGGATCCCTACCGTGGCCTCTGGACGGGTCGGCCCAAAACGCAGGGCAGTGAGTACGATCTGCAGATCGGTCTCACCGACGGCGTTGTGGGTGAACGCATCGGCACGTTCTACATCCCCTCCGGGACCAGCTGCGGCGGTATTTCGAGGATCGCTTCGGTCGGGGGAACCCTCGTGTACGACGAAACCTTGATGTTTGGGACAGTCAACTACTGTCTTGGCGCCAGCACGGCAACCATCACGCCGCTAACTGCGGACACGCTCGACTACGACTGGAAAGAACCGAACAGCCCGAAGCACCATCGGGGAATCATGACCCGGAGAGCGCGCGCCGGAACAGGAAGCGTCGCCAGCTTTCGCGGCTTGTGGATGGGCACGATCATCCAAACCAACCCAACCTTCACCCGAATCGTTGCATTGGCCCTCGACGACGGCACTCTGGGCGATCCGGTCGCGCATCTCATCTACACCGGCGCTGGCAACGAATGCGGTGGACAACTTGTGCTACAAACGGCGACCACGAGCGAACTCAATCTCACGGAGCTCTTGGCCTCGGTTGGAAAAGGTTGCCCCATCGACGGTTCAATCAGGTTGCGAACCATGGGCAACCAGGTTGAATTCGCCTGGACATCGACCAGCGCCAGCACAAGTGCCGTCGGATTGCTCGCGCGAATGCGGTAGTTACGCCGTCAAACCGGGCACGGGCTTGTTGGTTCCCATGCGCGGATCGCCGAAGGTCGTGAGATCGGTAAAACCCATGTAGTGGAACACGCTGACGAGCATGTCCGAGAACGAACTCTTCTTGGCAATTTCCAGCAATCGTCCCATCTGAAAATGCTTTTGCGCACCACCCGTCAAGATCACGAGATCGTTGTCGGTGCTGTGTTTGTCGCCCTGGCCCAGCTCATTCCAGTGGACAACCAGGGTGTTATCCCAGACCGTGCCGTCTCCCTCGGGAATCGCCTTGAGTTCCTCGTGCAACTTGATCGACTGCGTCCACAGGTAGCGGTTAATCGTTCGAATCTTCGCAAACGCCGCAGCATCACTGTTATGCGAAATATCGTGGTGGCCTTCGGCGATACCGAGGTTGTCGTAGACGCGACCGTTGGTGTTGCCGCCCCAGGCAAAGTTAACAACCCGGGTGAGATCGCACGCAAAGGCCATCGCGCTCAACTTGAAGAACAGCGCCCCTGCCATCGCGTGGTTCTTGTCATTGACGGCGTCAAAAGTAGCACCTTGGGTAACCGGCTTGCAGCCAGCACCCACCGCACCCGCCCCGGGCTGCTGCAACGAGCGTTCGATGTCGGCAATGGACTGCAAGTGCTGTTCAAGCTTTCGCTGGTCGGCGCTGCCGAGACGCGCCTTCAGGCTCTTGCCATCGTCGCGCACCAGATCGATGCCCGATTTTCGCTTCTCGAACTGGCGGCGCAAGGCGAGTTCTGCGGCAGGATCAAGTGGCTTGAACGAGAAAATACGGGCATACGCCTTGAACGGGTCCACTTCGGGTGTGATCGGATTTTGCTTTCCAACCGGTCCGCCGTGCGAGTGCACGTTCCAGATGTTGTTGCCGAAACCGCCAACACGATAAACCAGATGGCGGTGCTTGACCGTTGGGTTGGCGGCGAGGACGCGCTCGCCCAAAACGAAGTCGGCGCTTGGGCCCTCGACGTAGCCGATGGTTCGGTCGACACCGCCAATCGGGAACGATCCGGAACCCGACTTCCAGGGCGCCAGGCCGGCACCACCTTGTTGATGCGCGTCGGCCCGCTCAAGCCCCGGAACCTTTCCGTGAAACTTGTCGATGCCGTTCAACAACAACATTTCCTTGCGGTACGGTTCGAGCGGCTCGAGGAACTCGCCGAGCTCGTAGTCGGTTACACCCGCCGTCTTGAAACGGGTTGCGTGTTCGTTGCCGTTGGCCTTGAACACAAACATCACGCGCCGAGGAGGCGCATTTTGTGCCAGCGCCTTGTTGGGCCGCATGGCATCGAGGAAGGGAAGAGCCAGCGCCACACCGCCTGCACCGCGAAGAACCGTTCGTCTATGGAGTCTTTTCATGATGAACCTACTGTGCAAGGCCGTGATACAGGAAGGTGTCTGCTTCAGTCATGGCGAGCAGCATGCTTTTCAGGTTGTAGCCGGAATCGCGAAACGCTTTCGAGATTCGGGCGAGCGAGCAGTTGTCGTCGTCGTTGAAATCACGCCCGAAAAAGAAGCGGAAGTTCTGCGTGACGTAGCAGTCGCGAATCTGGTCGCTCTTCGCAAAACGCGTGCCGATATCCCTCGGGCCGTTGACGGCACCATCCACGTCGGTCGATAACGAGATCTCACTTGACACGTCGATGGGTCGGCCAAATTCGTCGTTGGCGCGAACCCGGCCGACGGCATCGAAGTTTTCAAACGAAAGACCGAGGGGATCAATCAACTCGTGACAAGAGGCGCAAGCAGCATCCTTTCGGTGGAGCGCAAGGCGTTCCTTCTGCGTTAGATCCCCGCCCAGCGCTTCGAGATTGAGAGAAACGTCATTGGGTGGCGCCGGCACGAGTTGACACATCACATCCGTACGCAGCTTTACACCGCGCAGAACAATCGACGTTCGCGTCGGCTTGTCATGCACCGTGAGGTATCCCGCCTGGGTCAGAACACCGGCGCTGAAATCCGTCGGCACGCGCTTGAACTCCGGTCCAAAAGTACCGGGAATTCCGTAGTGCTTGGCCAGCGCGTCGTTGACGTAGGTGTACGGCGCCGCCATCAACGCCTCGAAGGTTCCCTCTCCACCGAAGACCAGGTCACGGGCAAAGGCATCTGTTTCCTTCGCAAACAGCGTCGTCATGTCCGAAGGCAGATTCGGGAAAACCTTGGCGTCGCGTTTCAACCCAGGCAATTTGTCGGTATCGAGCCACTGTCGGTAGAACTCGATGGACCGGTCCGAACGAGGGTCTGTCAACAAACGTTCGGCCTGTGCGCGCACCTGAGCTGGGGTTTGCAGTTTGTCGGCCGCAGCGGCTGCGAATAATTCTTCATCAGGCATCGACTGCCAAAACAAGAACGACAGACGCGACGCCATTTCGTACGACGACGGCTTTCCGTCACCAAACTCGGGGCGATACAGGAAGTTCGGCGACTGCAACATCGCGTTGACCGTCCACTCGATGCCGGCCGACAAATCAAAACTTGCAACAGCCTTGTCGAAAGAAGCCTGGTAGCGCGTTTTTTCTGCCGTGGTCAGGGGACGACGGAACGCGCGCGTCCCAAAATCCCCGATAAACTTTGCGCCACAAGCCGATGCGGCCAAGCCAGCACAGTTCACCAACTGTGCTGCGTTTGTCGCAACTTTTGCCGACATCTCTTCGGCTGCTTTCATGTACTGATCCGCAACCACGCTTTGCACAGCCAACAACTCGGCTTGATTGCGAAAGCCAAGCGATTCGGTTTCCTGCAAGAATGCGTTCGCGATGCGAGAGGCATCAGCGGGGAGTTTTAGCAAATCACCGACGACGTTACCGTATTCGGCATTTGACAGGCGCCGCATGGGTGCCGCGCCGGGATTCGGCTGTTTGCACTGGGCCGATTTCAACAGCGCATCCGGATCTGCCAGGCCGTCAATCGGCCCGGTTCCACTCGAACCACCGCCGTTGGAACCACCACCGCTGGAATTGCCATTGCCATCGCCTTCGCCGACGACCCCGGAACAGGCACTGATAAGAAACAAGGCCGAGGCGCCAAAGCCACGAAGCCGCGAATGAGTGAACTGCATCAATACTCCCGTGCAAGCCGTCCGCAATCACAGGGTGATCCCGGGTCAGCGTTTCCCATAGACTATCTCTAACGGAACACGAACGACAACGTTATTGAGCAAGGTACATGAATTTTCTGCCGTATTCGGCACACATGAGCCGCAGTTGCCCACATCGACGCACCTTGAAATCAGGCGATCGGCAGCGATCCCTTGTTGAGGCCAGCGACACCAAACGTCTTGTCGACGCCCCCAAAAAGGTTGAGTAGCGTCACGAACAAATCATTGTGGGTTCGCCCCGCAAAGTTGAGGTGCCGCCCCGTCTTTAATGCGCCACCCAATCCGCCCGCGACGACAACCGGGAGTTTGGTGCAATTGTGCGCGCCACCATCTCCGAACTCGCTCAGCCACAACACGAGCGAGTTGTCGAGCATCGTGCCCGTTCCCTCGTCGATCGCATCCATGCGTTTACACAGTTCCGCAAACATCGTTCCGTACCACTGGAAGGCCTTCGCCATGCCCTCGACGTTGTTGCCACCGCCGTTGTGAACCCGGTCGTGCCAGTTGCCACCGAGTCCGATGTTGAGCCAGTCAAACGTTGGTCCGTGGTAGTTCGTAAACTGAATGCTCGCGACGGGGGTGACGTTGCAGGCCAGCGCCATCACGACGTTGTCAATCTGCTTGTCCGCGTGGATGTTTTCCTTGCTGCCGTCGCTGGGGCTATAACCCGCTGCCGGTAGGCCGTGCGGCTTGACGGTGCAACTCGCCGCAGGCGTTCCTCCCCCTGCGCCCGCCATGAGGGGCGCCAGTCCCTTTTCCATCTCCTCGATGCGCGCCATGTGCGCGTCCAGGCGAAGCTTGTCTGCCGCACCCAAATTGCCCTTCACCTGACGGAAGTTCTCTTTCACCGCATCGAGAACCGCGGTGCGTTTGCCGTGCAGCATGTTCGCGAGTGTGGGCTGCGCAGGCGTTGGGGGGGTCCCAGGAGTCACCACCCTTGTGATACGAGTCCAGACAGCACGCGGATCATTCATGCCGGAAACCCGAACACCGGGCGCCGAAAAAATCATCTGGTATTCTCCCACACCGCCCACCACCTGCGTTTCAAGCGATTGCATCGGCATCGGTCGTATCTTGGCCAGGCGTTGCGCAATCACTTGGTCAACAGACGGGCCTGCTCCCGCCGACGATTCGTCTCCCGGATTGGTGAACACCTCGGCGTTGAGTAACGATCGGCCAGCGGCGTTGTGGCCGTTGCTCCGCATCGCGTCTCGCACCTTGTTGTCGATATCCGACCAGATGTTGATCTTGGACTTCAACGACTCGAGCGGCGACAGCATTTGCGGCAGCGCAAAGTTCGCGCCCGTTCCTGTCGGTTTCCATCGCGATAACATCGTACCCTGGCCGTGAATGAAGACGACCAGGCGTTTTGGCGCACCCGTCTGCGCGTAGGCGCGCGGCATTGTTTGCTCAAGGAAGGGGAGTCCGATGGCAACGCCACCTGCACCCCGCAACATGGTCCTTCGCGTGATGCGCATCTTAAAGTCCTCCTGAAATCGTGCGGGTTCGAAAGGTATCGGCCTGTACCACCGACAGCAGCATCTCGGTCAAGCTGCCACCCGCATCCCGATATCGCCCCAACATGTTGTTGATGGCACATTGATCTGCATCTTCGTCGTGACGCGAGTACGAGAATCGGAACACCTGTCGCGCCACGCACGAGGCGACGCGTGCGCTCTTTCCGAGCCGCGCGCCAAGAGACTTCGGCGAATCGAATTCACCATCTATTTCGTCGTCAACTGAAACAACTTCGCCGGTTGTGTCCACGGCGCGTCCGTCAGGCCAGTTTCCGCGCGCCTTCCCGATCTCGTCAAAACCCTCAAAAGCGTGCCCGATGGGATCGATCCGAACATGGCAACCCTTGCAAGTGCCAACGCCCTGAATCAGTGTCGACTTTTCGCGCTGCGTGGCGCCGCTGGGGAAGGTCGGCAACATCGACTGGGCGTTCGCGGGTGGAAGCGGCTGTTCTTCACACAACAGCTTTTCCAGAACAAACGTACCACGAAAAACATACGCGGGTTCATCCGAGTGGGAACGCGCTGCCAGCACGGCCGGCATTGTCAGCAAGCCCGAATGACCATTGCCGTCAGGCGGCGTCACCTCGTCAAAGCGACCGTCTTGCATCCCGCTTGTCGGCAAGCCATAGAACGTTGCCATCTGGCGATCGGCCAGGGTCGTGTTGGACGATAAAAGATATTCAATTGATTTTCCGTTCAAGAACGCATCTCGCACAAAGGCATCCAGTTCGCCCCGCTGCGCATTCGCCAGTGCGTCGCTGAAACCGCCAACGCGATCCTTGCCTGCAAGCACCGGCAACTCGGACCATTCACGACCAAAGCGCGACAAGACGGCCGTCGCCCGGGCATCGCCCAGCAAGCGCTCCGCCTGCGCTCGAATGTCGCCCGATGTGTGCAAACGCCCGGCATCTGCCGCATCCAGGAGCGCCTTGTCCGGCGAGGAATCCCAAAGGAGGAAGGAGAGACGGCTCGCGATCTCGTAATCGCTCAGGTTGAACACCGTATTGTCATCCGAGTGTCCTGCCTCGAGCAGATAAAGAAACTGGGGCGATTGCAAGAGTGTCCAGGTCACGAGGCCAATGCCCACCTTGAACTTCTCGGCCGTGTCGGAACCCTTGCGATAAACACCCAGGAGGCTGGTTTCTTCAGCAGCGGTGAGCGGACGACGAAACGCCATTTTGCCGTAGGTTGCGATGAAGGTCTTGGCGCAGGATTCATCGCCGACGGCAGCGCAGCTGACAAGCTCGCTCACCTTGTTCATCGCGGCCAGTGCCACGTCCTCGGAGGCGTCGAGAACCTGCTCCGCACCGAGTTTCGTCACCTCGTTGACCGCCGGTTCGGTCGAAAATCCCGTGACCGACGATCCTTGCTCACCGATGGGAAACTTCGCGCTCGCCGAGAGTTTGCCATCGAAGATCATCGCGACGCTGTTTTGATACTGCGTCACGGTGAGCCGCCGGAGCGGCACTTCTACGGGACAAGGGCCACCCCCGGGCCGCTCCCCGGCGTTACCCCCGGAATTTCCGCCCCCGGCACCGCCGGTACCGCCGCCACCGCCGCCACTGTCACTGTCACCGCCGTTGCGGCCCGCAACGCTTCCTGAACAAGCCCCGCCCAAAATTCCAGCCACCATCATCAGGTGCAGAAAATCGGGCGCGCGACCCTTGAAACTACTTCGGTTCACGGTGACCTCCTGGAAACATCGGAGCCGTCACCCTACGTCACCCCTCGGCGACGAACGGACGGATCCAAAGGCCGTCAATTGCCTTTCGCTAACAATAATACCGTAGCTCGCAATAGGAATAAATACCCATAGGCGCAGCGAAACCGCTTTCACTTGTGACGAAATGTCGCGATTTCGAATTCCGTTCGACTTATGACCAACCGTGACGCAGCATTGACACCGATGTTAAGACTGCCATTCGGCGTCCTTCAGGGATTGCATTTCGGGAACGAGAAGCGGAATGAACGCATTCGGCTGCGACGATTCGCCGGACCCCGCGAATACACTTTCGGTATGACCCCGTTGCGCATCGTGCATCTGACGGACTTGCATGTCGGCGTGGTTACGCCCTGGTCCGTTCAGCTCGAAGCCATGGAGCGCGCCAACGCCCAGAATCCGGATCTCATCGTGATCACAGGAGATTTTGTCTGCCACAGCCAACTCTACCTCGACCAGCTCACCGACCTTACGAGCCGCCTTCGAGGCCCCGTTGTCGGGGTACTCGGAAACCACGATTATTGGGCCGGCGCAGACGAAGTGGCGCATGCGCTCGATCGTGGCGGCGTGCAGTTGCTGCGCAACCAGAACACGACCATTACCTTGCGCAACCAGAAGTTACAAATCGTCGGTGTCGACGACGCCTACACCGGCCATGCGGATAAAAACGCGGCGGTTTGCGGTATCGATCCGAAAATCCCGGTGTTGGGGCTTTCGCACATCGCCGAAGAAGCAGACGGACTGTGGAAACGCGGTGTCCCGCTTGTGCTTGCCGGCCACACCCACGGTGGACAGATAACGGTCGCGCGCTTGCACGAGATCGCAATCGGCCGATTGTTCGGTCACAAGTACGTGCACGGACTGTACGGAAGTCGGCATCCCGATCGCAACAATCCGGACTCGCCACATGGCGCGGTCTACGTGAGTGCGGGAATCGGGGCGTCGGTGATCCCGCTTCGGTTCGGTGATCGAGGACACAGGGAGATCGCCATTTTCGAGCTGGGCGCGCAGCCGGGGGCATTTGATGAGCACCACGCCGAGCAGCCCGCACTGCTCGGGCGAAAACCTTCGGAAAAGGTTCAGCAACGCCGCGCAGAACAGGTCGAGAAGAATAAAATCCAACGGGAAAAACGGGCTGCCCGTGGCGGCAGTCCGCCCCGCAGCCCCTGAGCCCCTCTGGAAAACGGCAAACCTTGGGGTATGTTCGCCGCCATGCCTCAATTCATGACCGAGCTGAAACGCACCCACGACTGCGGGGGCCTCCGGCTTTCGGATGAGGGCAAGCGGGTCATTCTGTTTGGGTGGGTCGCGACCCGCCGCGATCACGGTGGCTGCGTATTCATTGATCTGCGCGACCGCGGGGGTTACACCCAGGTTGTATTCGAGCCTGACAACGGCAAAGATGCCCACGCGCTTTCGGGCGAGCTCCGCTCCGAATTCTGTATTGCGATTGCCGGAACCGTGAAAAGCCGCGGCACCGCCAAAAACCCAAACATCTCGACCGGCGAGATCGAGGTGCATGCCGATTCGCTGACGATCTTCTCGAAATCCGAAACGCCCCCCTTCGAGGTGCACGACGACGTGAACACCGCCGAAGCCATCCGCTTGAAAAATCGCTCGCTCGATTTGCGACGACCGTCGTTGCAGCGCAACTTCATCAAGCGTTCTCAGATCTACCAAACGGCACGACGCACCCTGACCGAAAACGGCTGCCTCGAGCTTGAGACGCCGTTCATGGTCAAGTACACGCCAGGCGGCGCTCGCAACTTCCTCGTTCCTTCGCGCCTGAACCCGGGCACGTTCTACGCACTCGCCGAATCGCCGCAGATTTTCAAGCAGCTCTTTATGGTCTCGGGATTCGACCGTTACTTCCAGATCGTGCGCTGCTTCCGCGACGAGGATCTGCGCCAGGATCGGCAGCCCGAGTTCACCCAGATCGACATCGAAATGAGCTTTGTCGTCGAGGAAGACATTCAGAACGTGCTCGAGAAACTCATGGTGAATCTCTGGAAGGACGTCCTCGGGCTCACCATCCCGACGCCCTTCGAGCGGATGCCATACAAGAAGGCCATGGCCCTTTACGGAAGCGACAAACCGGACCTGCGCTTTGATTTGCCCCTGTTTGATGTCACAGAAGCGGTTCGCAAACACGACGGCGGCGGAATTGGGATGTTCAAGACCGCCCTCGAAACGGCTCGCCCTGGCCACGATCCAGCCGTCGTCAAAGGCTGGCGTTTGCCCGCCGAACAGGCGCAAAAGTTGTCACGCACCGAGGTGGACAAACTCGAAGAGTTCGTCAAGGGATTCGGCGCACGCGGTCTCGCCCGCGCACGCATCGCCGAAGACGGTACGTGGGCTCAGACCCCACTCAAGACCGTCACCGACGAGCTTCGCAAAGAGATCAACCAGGCCGCAGGCGCTGGCCCCGGCGATCTATTGTTCTTCCAGTTTGGGGGACGCAAGCTTTGCAATACGGTTCTCGGCGCACTTCGACTCAACCTCGCAGAACGGATGGAACTCATCCCAAAGGACACCTGGAAATTCTGCTGGGTCACCGAATTCCCACTCTTCGAAGGCACGGACGATGGACGGTTTGTCGCCGCCCACCATCCCTTCACCTCGCCCGAGGCCGCCGATCTCGAACGCCTCGAAAGCGATCCCGGTTCGGTTCACGCCCGCGCCTACGATCTGGTCTTGAACGGCAACGAAATCGCCGGTGGCTCGATTCGTATACACCAACCCGATATTCAGTCGCGCGTCTTCCGCGCCCTGGGTCTTTCGGACGAAGATGCCCAGAAAAAGTTTGGCTTCTTGCTCGACGCCTTCCGATACGGACCGCCACCACACGGTGGCATCGCCGCCGGACTCGATCGCCTGGCCATGTTGATGTGCGGCGCGACCTCGTTGCGCGATGTCATCGCGTTTCCCAAAACGCAAAAAGGCACCGATCTCTGCACGGACGCTCCGGGTCCAGTCAGCGCCAAGCAACTGGAAGAGCTTCACATTAGCTCCAGAGTGTAATACGGATTGGCAACGCCATCGCGCCTCACGCCACTTCGCGGACGCCGATTTGACGTCGTCGTGGTGGGAGGTGGCGCAACCGGGGCCGCATGTGCCCGTGACGCGGCGTTGCGAGGCCTTTCGGTTGCGCTTGTCGAGCACGGAGACTTCGCCAGCTCAACCTCCAGCGCCTCTTCCAAGCTACTGCACGGTGGATTGCGCTATCTGCAATACCTCGACTTCGCGCTGGTATTCGAGGGCCTCACCGAACGCCACCGATTGATGGCAACCGCGCCACATCTGTGTCGCGTAACCGAATTTGTGTTCCCGGTGTATGAGGGCGAACGCCCTTCCCGGTTTGAGCTCGGGATCGGGGTCAATCTGTATCACGCACTCGCGCTCGGTCGTCCACCCAGCGCCCACCGGGGGCTCGACACCGCACGGCTGCTCGAAATCGCTCCCGGGTTGCGGGCGCCCGGTCTGCAGGGTGCGCAGATCTATCAAGATTGTCAGACCGACGACGCCCGCCTCGTCCTCGAGAATATTCTCGATGCGAGCGCCGCCGGGGCCGTATGTGTGTCGTATTGCAACGCAATGGACCTCGCAAAGACACCCGGTGGTGGCCTTCGGGGTCTCGTCGTTCAGGATCGCTTTTCACAGGAAACCTGCACGATCGAAGCGCTCACCCTCGTCAATGCGGCGGGACCCTTTTCCGACGATCTCCTGCAGCGTCTGCGCCGTAGAAACATACCCCGCATTCGGCCGACGCTTGGCGTCCACATGGTTGTCGACAACGCACGCCTTCCCACCGGAGGCCGTGCATTTGTACTACAAACACCCAAAGATCAACGACTCTTCTTCGTGCTCCCGGATGGCGAACACACCCTTGTCGGGACAACCGACACAGACTGGCCACGCACCAAACCATCCGCCCTGTCCCCTGATGCAACCATCTGCGCAGGATCAGAAGACGTGGCTTACCTCCTCACAGCCGCCAACCACGCGTTTCCTTCGGCACAGCTACAACGCGCTGACGTTCGCGCCACCGTGGCAGGTCTGCGACCCCTGATTGCCGATGAGGCGGCGGGTGTTTCCGAGACGTCGCGCACGCACGAACTTTACGATGAAGGCGACGGCGTCCTCACGATTGCGGGCGGCAAGTTGACGGCCCTGCGCGCCATGGCCGAACAAACCATCGATCGCTTGCGCGACATCTTGTTGCGCCGCGGGTTCGAGGGAACCCTGCGACCCTGTGAAACTCGCACCCGACCCTATCCCGGGGGAAGAGCCGAAACCGATACCGTGCTGCCGCCGATTCCCGAACCGACGCTGCGACACCTACGGCGACGATATGGCAGCCGCGTTTCCGTGCTGGCATCCGTACTACGTGAACAACCTCGACTCGCGGCGACCATCTCGAAAGACGTCCCGGATCTTCAGGCCGAGGTTGTTCTGGCCGCTCGCCACGAATTTGCACAAACCCCGCTCGATTTTCTGGCGCGACGCACGCAACTGGCGTGGCATCAGCCCTTGCTCTCTGCCGCACTCATCGAACCGGTGGCCAGCCTCATGGCGGAAGAACTTCAGTGGGACGCACGGCATCGCGCACGCGCCATCGAATTCTCACTGCCGGACCTGGCGCGCTTTCGGGCCGGGATCTGAACCCTAGGATCCGGGAACGACAGGGAACGCCAAAGTGAACGCTGCGCCGCCCTCTCGACGATTGCTCGCACGAATCGTACCTCGGTGTTCGCCGACAATCGCGTAGGTCACAGCAAGGCCAAGCCCAGTCCCCTTGCCCTCCTCTTTCGTCGTGAAAAAGGGATCGAACAGGCGCTCATTCAGGCCTTCGGGAATGCCGGGGCCGGTGTCGGCAACCTCTAGAATAACCGTATCACCATCTCGCGAGGTCGTGATTTCGATTCGACCATCGCCTTCCGTCGAGGTCGAGGCAATCGCATCAAATGCATTCGACAGCAAGTTGACGAGCACCTGTTCCATCTGATTCGCGTTGCCCATAAAGAGCGACATCGGATTACCGAGGACGGTCACGATCTGCACCTTGCGTACCGAGAACTTGTAGTGCACAAACCGCAAGGCTTCGCGCACAACCTCGTTAAGATCGAGCGGACCACGCTGCGATTGTCGCCCGGGGTTCTGTCGTGCGAAACGCAACAACGATTCGACGATTGCCTTGCAGCGCAACGTGCTTTTTTCGATCTCCCCGAGGTATTCCTTGCGTTCTTCTGGCGTCACGTCGTCCCGAGTCAGGATCTGCGTGAAGGCCAAAATACCGCCGAGTGGGTTGTTGATCTCGTGGGCGACACCACCAGCGAGGCGACCGATCGACGCCAACTTCTCCGCGTTGGCGAGTTGGCGGGTGAGCGCTCGATCCTCGGTGACATCGCGATAACGACACACACACAGCGGCACCTGCTCGTCGCGCAGCGGATAGGCCCGGATTTGGTAAATGCGATCGCCGCCAGCCTCGAACTCGCTGTGTCGGGACGTCGAATCCTTCAGCGCATCGGTCACCGGACATCCGGCGCAAGGACCGGCTTCGGAGCGGGCGAACGGACGACTTGAGGACGCCCTCAGCTCATGGCATTTGTGACCCACCACGCGCTGCACCGCCACGCCCAGATCGTCCGCCAGCGCCAAATTGGCCCTCTGAATGACAAACGATTCGTCAACAATCATCAGGGGTTCGGATATTGCGTCAAAGGTGCGTTCCCACTGCCGCTTGGCAACAGAAACCCTCACCATCGTTTCATCGTCGAGAGGTCGCGTTCGATCGCTCATGTTTGCAGCGCCACATTCTTGAACACAGCACGCAAGTGCGCAAACAGGTTCGCACCTATTTGGGACAAAAGGGCCGATAAGCAATCTCTCACTGCGTAGAAGACTACGCGCACCAACCCAAGATATCCACAGGCGCCCTTTAAAATCATGGACTTAAACAAACTCGAGACTTGGCATGGAACATGCTCTACTCAGAGGCCCAGAGGGAACGAATGCCACCAGCACTCGCAGTCAGAGCAACCAGCCCCATCACCGTGACGAACCATCAGAAAGCACTCAAGATTCTGTCGCGCTCCATTTACAAGGAGCTCCGCCAGAACGGTTACGAACCGAAACAAATTGTCGCATTGGCGACGGAGATTATCGGATTGGTGACCTCGGACATGAGTTCCGACATTAACCAAAACGCCGTGCTCGACTAACTCGACTATAAGGGCGATTTTCGAGACAAGTGCCCGGGACCGAAAGGTGACCCGGGCATTGTCGTTTTCGCGGCGCGAACGCGACCCTGATTCACGTGGAACAGACGCAACGCATTCGGCACGTTCTTGTCTTGGACGCACGGCGTTTCACGGTGTAGAACACGCCCTCTCTTTTCAATCATGGCTCCGCGATCGTTTTCCGAACTGGACCTGGCGTCAAAGCGCGTGCTCCTTCGGGCAGACCTTGATGTTCCGCTGACTCCCGCGGGTGGGCTCACGGATACTGACCGCCTGGATGCTGCGGCCCGCACGATGCGCCAGGCCCTCGACCGAGGTGCTCGCCTCGTGGTGGCGGGTCACATGGGCGCGCCTCCAGCCCAGCGAAAGAACCGCCAAGAACCACCGCCGTCGCTAGAAGTGGTCGGTAGTTATCTCGCCGAAAAACTCGGGCGCGACGTGATTCTGGCCGACGAGCCCGCCGGGGATGGCGCGCGAAAGGTCGTGGGCGACCTGCGCGAAGGCCAGATCGTGTTGCTCGAGAACCTCCACCTCGCGCCCGGCGAGGTCGGCTGCGAGGAAGCCTTCGCACTTGCCCTCGCAAGTTACTGCGATGTTTTTGTTTCGGATGCCTTCTGCACCTTGCACCATCGATGGGCCTCGACCACCCGGGTCGCCCGCCACGCCTCCGAGTTCGCCACCGGTCCGCTCGTTGAGCGCGAATTGGTGAATTTGGCGAAACTCACCACAGCCGTCGCGAAACCGTATGTCGCCGCAATCGGTGGCATCGGTTTTGGAGGCAAGCTTCCGTTCCTGGAGAAACTGCTCACGCAGGCCAACACGGTTTTGTTAGGCGGCTCGCTTGGCAACACCTTCGTGCGCGCCCGCGGCGGCAGCACGGGTCGCTCGCTCACCGAGGAGGACAAACTGCCGAATGCCCGCTCCATCATTCGGAAATCCGGGCAAACCGGTGGCGATCTCCGCTTGCCGCAGGACGTGGTAGCAGCAGCCGGTATCCGGGCTACCGACGGCCGAATTGTCCAGGCTACCCAGGTACCCGACGAAGCCGCTGCCCTGGATATCGGGCCGGAAACGGTCCGCAGCTTCTCCGAGGTTTTCAGCAACGCCCACACCATCCTGCTCGCCGGCCCGATGGGGGCCTGCGAAACGTCTGAATTCGCCACCGGGACCATCGAGTTGGCGCGAGCCATGACCCGCGTGGCGGGTGCGTTCACGGTCGCCATTGGAGCCGAAACCACCCGCGCCATTCGGTCGGCAGGACTTGCAGACCGCTTCTCCCACGTGTCGATGGGCGACCGCGCCGCCCTCGAGTTTCTGCGCGGTGCCGAGCTTCCGGGCCTCGTTGCCCTTGAACCGTAATCAAAAACGATCGATACCTCCTGCCCCACCCTTTTGATCCAACCCCCGAAGTCTACCCATGACCAACCGACCGAAACCCTTCTTTTGTGGCAACTGGAAACTGTTTGGAACCCGCGCAGAATCCCTCGCACTCGCAACGGGCGTGCGTGACGGCGTGGCAGGCATCACTGCCGCCGACGTGGGCATCTCACCGGGATTCGTGGTGCTCGCCGCCGTTGCCGAGGCGATGAAGGGCAGCAACCTTCTTGTTTCCGCTCAGGATGGTTACTGGGAAGAAAAAGGCGCATTCACCGGACAGGTGTCGATGGGCCAGATCGCGGACTCGGGCGCAAGCTGCGTCATCATCGGCCACTCGGAACGCCGCCAGTTGTTCGGCGAGACTGACGCCACGGTCGCCCAGAAGGTTCGCGCCGCGCTCAAGCACAACCTTTTGCCCATCGTTTGCGTGGGTGAGACGCTTGATGAACGCGACACGAACAAGACCCTCTCGGTTGTATCCACCCAACTCGATGGTGCGTTCACGGATCTGCCCCCGACCGAGCTCGAAAAGTGCGTCGTTGCCTATGAACCCGTGTGGGCGATCGGAACCGGCCGCAACGCCACGCCGGCCCAAGCGGTCGAGGTTCACGCCTCGATTCGCAGCCAGCTTCGCAAGACCCTGGGTGACAAGGCCGCAGCTTTTCGTATTCTCTACGGCGGCAGCGTCAAACCCGACAACGTTGCGGGCCTACTTTGCGAGGCCGAAATCAACGGCGCCCTGGTCGGAGGCGCATCACTTACCGTCGATTCATTCGTCAAATTGGTTAAAGAGGGAACAGCAGCATGTACTCGGTCCTAATCGTACTTCACGTCATTGTTTGTCTGTTCCTGATCCTCGTGGTCTTGCTGCAAGCGGGCAAGGGGGGCGGCATGGGTATCGGCTTTGGTAGCACAAGCAGCCAGTCCGTCTTCGGCGGCTCGGGTGCTGGCAACTTCCTTTCCAGGGCAACCGGTGTTTTCGCAACGGTCTTCATCCTGAATTCGCTTGCCCTTGCGTACCTGTCGTCGCGCCAAGATGCACCGCGCCTGCGTGAACTCGCAGAACAGCAAGTACAAAAGAAAAAAGCCGAAGACGCGACCAAGCAGAAAATGCTTGGCGATGTCGACAAGGCACGTGCTGCGATTGAAAAAGCCACGGGAACACCGACCTCGAGCGAACCCGCCGCTGCAACGCCTGAAGGTACTGTCGCTCCGACGACCGACGAAACAGCCCCTGCGGCCGTACCGGCTGATCCGGCTTCGCCCGTGACGGCACCTGCTACGGCTGCGCCGACACCGGCACCCGCTGCGGCTCCGGCCGAAGCGCCTGCCACCCCCTAGTTGATAGCGATCATGGCGCGCATCCCGTTCACCAAGGTCGAGGGACTCGGCAATGATTTCGTGATCGTGGATCTTCGTCCTGGAAAACCGGGCGCTGAACACGCGGAGCGCATACAGGATCCGGCCACCGTCAAGGCTGTCTGCGATCGACACTTCGGGGTCGGAGCGGACGGCATCCTTGCAGTCTTGCCCTCAGTATCCGGCGGCGATGCACGCATGCGCGTTTTGAATGCCGACGGCAGTGAAGCCGAGATGTGTGGCAACGGCATTCGCTGCGTTGCCAAGTACCTTTACGAATCCGATCCGTCGCTCCGCCTTCCCGTGTTGCGAATCGACACCAGCGCGGG
>JAWXBF010000275.1:0-4190 GCA_034439895.1 Deltaproteobacteria bacterium | reverse complement strand
CTCGTCCGCCATTTTCAGGAACAGCAGAAACGTCAACTGCTCGACGTAGTCGCCGTAGGACAGGCCGTCATCGCGGAGGATGTTGCAGTAGTTCCAGAGTTTCTGGACGAGTTGGGGTGCTGGATTAGACATAAGTTCAGCCGAAGATTGTTGAGCAAACGAATTCGAACTCAGTGCTGACCTTCCCTGTAACAGGACACGTCTGCTGGGAACTCAACGGAAGAATTTTGTCACGAGTATCAAATACCTCGCGGAACGCTTGCGCTCTTGAAGGCTTGTCTGGGCCGGTTAGTCCCGTCGGGTAATAATCATCTAGCGCACCGCGCTCCAAAACGAAGACGCCTTTCTTTCGCAGTTCCCAAATCAAGGCCATCTTCGTAGTCTGAATATCGGTTTGTTCCGCCTTCCGGATGCAATCCAGCCGGATGTTCTTCTTTTCCCAAGAAAAGAAAGCGCCAACGGCTGCATCGAGCACTGACAGTTTCGTTTTGTCTGTATCGTATTCTGCCTTGGCGCCTCGCACATCCTCCCAAAGACGGCGGATTTCTGGTTTCGCCTGTGCCCTCTTCAAGTCGTCGTTATTTGCAATTACACCGACACCTGCTGCTGCATTCGCTGCATCGACCTTCTGAATGAGCTCCGCACGTAGTGTCTTGGCTGTCTCGCTTGGGTCAAGCTTGTCGAAATCATCCTGAAGACAATCGAGGTCGGTAATTACAAACACGGGAACATCAAACTTCGCAAAGAAACTGCGATACTTGGCGATGCTTCCCTTTCCGCCGACGCGGACGAACGCAACAGAACGAGAACGACAATTCCAGTCCCCATTCAAGACTTCTGCAATATGCGGAAATGCGATGAAGTCACTGTCGCCTTCGACTAGAACGATTCGTTTCGAAAAGAAAGCAGCGCTATTGTTCTCGAAGCAGATGATTTGAAATTCATCGCGGGGCTTAATGCCAGTCAAGTCAATGTGGCATGACTTGGTGAATGGCTTGGCAACTCCCGCTTCTACCGCCTTTGACAACCGGATGAAGGTGGCTATCGCATCAGGCCCGAGAAAGAGTGGAGAGTGCGTAGTGACGACAACGTGGTTTTTCTTGGAGAACACACCGAGCGCGTCGAAAAGTATTTTTTGCGCGTCCGGATGAAGGAACAGTTCGGGTTCTTCGAACAGCAGCAGGTAACCACGTTCGGACTGCCCCTCTTCAGCCTCTCCTTCCTTCGTGGCGGCACGGTTGAGTTCAACATAAGCGCGCAAGATCGAGAACACAACAGCTCGACGCAATCCGTCCCCCTTTAGTTCTAATGGTCCTCTTGCGCCATCGTCAGCAAAAATGCGGGCCGTGGCTAAAACGCTTTTCAACTCTGGGGGTGGGATTTCAATCTCCAGGCTCACATTCGAAAAACTCTCACGAACGTAGCGCTGAATCGTCTGCTCGATCGCCCTGATTTCCGACAGCCGCTCATCTTCCACTTTTCCATCAGCACCCAGCACGCGGGTTAGTTTCTTGCTCAGCTTTTCGAATAAATCCTTTTCCTCGGTCAGGAGTGGCTCGATTGCTTTCATCACGATGGCCAATATTTTCCCGAATGAACTCGTCTCAGCGGTTTTCGTGTCGTCAGCCAAATCTTTAACGGCCGGGATGTAGATGCGCTCTGGGAGCATCGGAATGACGCTCTTGTCAAGGCCAGTTGGCAAAGCGATGAATTGGGTCGCTTTGTCTTCTGCAGGCAGCGCATCGCCCAGCTTGAGAATGAACTCCTTTACAGCACCCTGGGTTGTTGACGCGTTCACTTGGCCAGTCAGTTCCGGAAAAACTCCAAGAACAGCGTCCTTCAACTGACCGCCTTTCTTTCCAGCGACCAGCGTTGCAACATTCTCAGAGGAATAGCGCGGCTCTTTCGGAACGAGGCCGAAGTAACCAAGCTGGCTTTTCCCGTCAGTTCCATACAGGCGAACCAGAATCAGTGTTTTTACCACCACCAATTCTCCGATCCGGTCTCGGTGTTCATCGGCGAGAAGCTTCAGGTCTTCGGGCGTCACATCCGTGAGTGTCACGGCGATGGTTATTGGTTGCGACGTGTCGAAATAGTCCGTCGATTTTAGAGCCGAGCCCGAAAGAAAGAGGGACAGGCTCTGAAGCACACTCGATTTGCCCCCGTTGTTCTCACCCGTCACGCAAACAAAAGATGAGAGCGGAATTGAGACGTCCCTCAGGCCGCGATAGTTGAGAACGTGTAAGTGCGACAGCTTCATTGTTGTTTGTGGTCCTCTTGGAGAAGTTCTCCGGTGAATGCCTTTTGAAGAATGGACTGGCGGAGGCGGGTGGCGCGCTGGAGGTTGGCGGATACCACTGCTTCCAACGCCTCCACCACGCTCAACCGCCGTTCGACTTCCGCCACGATCCGGGTCTGTTCGGCGAGGGGCGGGAGTGCAATCGGCAAGTCGCCAACTTTGTTGACGCTCAGCGTGTAGAGTCCAGAGGTGGAACTCGCCACCAATTCGACAAAATGCCGACCGTTTGGCGACTGCAGCCAGTGGAGAATCCATTTCGGCATCCGAGCCTCAACGGGCCGGACCTTGATGATGTGATTCTGATGAACGCACGGGTCAATCGTCCCATCCCAAATCGCCAGACGTCCAATTTGATCCTTACTGCCGTTGCCCTCAACGATGAGCAGGTCGCCAGTGCGAACAAGGAGTTTTTGGAGTTCGGAGTCCTCCACGCCGATATACTCAATTTCCTCAAGCCGGAGTTCGTTTGCATAGACGTTTGCAACGCGAAGGTATGGAAGCTGTTTCGGCAGCTTTGCCCGTTTCGGGTTCTTTATCAGACCCCCAAAGGTCAAGCCGAGTTGTTCAAGTCGTGCCCACGTCCAGCCCTCAGCAAGTTGCGGCAGATTTGCCAAGTCTGGGGCTGCGGGTTCTTTATATTGCCCACGACCCCGCCAGTTTTGGCGACGCTCGGTGAGCATGCGGGCGAGTAGGGTTTTTCCGGTTTCGAATTCCGCTTTCGGATTTTGGGTATTGGCGAGTTCGGCTTCAGTGGAGACGAGACGGCCTTCGCAGGCCGCTTTGAGGACGGCGGCCCGGTAGCGTTTGAGGTTGACCTGCACCCGCCGCAACGCAACCACCCCCGCCTCCAGCCGCGTGAATTGCTTTTCGATCTCCGCCACGATTCGCCGCTGTTCGGTGGAACTCGGAAGTGGGATTAATTGTTGCTCAAGATACGATTTTTGGACGCGTCGCAAACCGACCGCGCCGGTCATATTCCTTGCAGCATCTCGGCGGAAATTGCTCTGAAGGATGAAGTGAAAAAGATACTTAGCCTCCAGACCATTCTTTGGACGAAGTGCGAAAAACTCCGTTGAGCCAAAACCAACTCCGTTGGTCAGTCCTTTCAACACTGCCGCCTTGCCGTTCTCCATGCACGGCGTCACCTTTGCAAAGATGACATCACCGTCGCGGAACGGTGTGTAACCTTTACGAACCTCGACGACCTTCCTGTCTCCGAGCGGTTCGAACCGCCCGCTTTCTTCCTCAACGCACTTCATCGGAATAAATGACGCGAGAGAATCATCTGCGAGTTCGTCTTTACCGAAGCGCGGATTGAAATCTACGACTTCACTCAGTGCAACCACTTTATGTTGTCCTGTTGGGGCTTCGATTTTTGGAGTCGCGTTCATTCGGGCGATGCGCCTTCGGATTCCTGTTCGGAAATCGGCTCCTTCACGTTCTGGCCGCACCCAGGGCAACGAAAAGTTTGTTTGTTCAGTTGCTTGAACCGAAGCCCGGTGTCCTGGCCCAGAGTGGGTTCGCGATAGGTGAAAAGGATGCCATTGATCGCCACATCTTCCTTCAGTCCGCAGCCCGGACAATGCAGCAATTCCCGTTCATTAGTGAAAATACCGAGGGCCTTTGCGCGCTTGTGTATCGCAACGAGTTCGGTGGCGAGCCTGCGAAGCTCGGGGTCAAGCAGGCTCATTTCGGCTTGTTCCAGTAGGGCGCAGGTTCCTCACGTACGGTGCCGGAAGCATAATGTATCGCCCGGCCGCGAATAGCGAGTTCGCGTTCGCGCAAGGCATCTAGCAGCCGCAGCTTTTCCGCCACTGGCCGCGCGGCGAGGTCGCGGCGCAAGGCGCGTTTGCTTTCGAGGATCTTTTGCAGGTCAAAGCTCATAGCTCGT
>JAWXBF010000274.1:0-4444 GCA_034439895.1 Deltaproteobacteria bacterium | reverse complement strand
CCCCACGACCGGTTTTCCCCCGGTCGGGTTGCCCTGACCGCCGGCGCTGGCCCCGCCCGCAGAGGCGGACGCGCCGCCCAGTGCCGCGGAACCGGCTTCGGCGCCTCCGCCCGAGTTACCGCCCTGCGATGGGGCGTCGCTGCCCCCCGAACGACAGTTCAACAGGCCCACCACAACCAGAAACCCCGCCCACGATCGGGAACCACGCATGGTCCCCATTCTAGGTATCTAGCGCTTCACTGGCAAGCAATGACGCAGACTACGGGGCCGGAGCCTTGAACGTGCTGCTCTGAATGTTCACCGCCGTCTGAGCCATTAGCCGGCCGTCAATCGAGGCGCCGGTGCGCAGATCCACGGAGGTCTGGGACAGCACCACGCCCTCGAAATGCGCGGTGGTTCCGATTTCCACCTTGCCGCTCACTTGCCAGAAAACATTCTTGGCCAAGGCCCCTCCCGAGAGGCCGGTGACCGCCGAGGTAGGCACGGTGGAAACCGCGCTCTTGGCCAGGAGCACGTAGTTGACCGCAGAGCCTAGATTAACCGGCAGTGCCGCGGCAACGTTGGTGCCGGTGTTGAACAACCAGACATGTTTCGCCGGCAGGGCAACTCCCGCGGCGCTCGCTGGGTGTGAGCAACCCTCCGACACATGATACCGTTGCGGTGTGCCGGATGATCTGAAATCGTTCGATGCCTCAAGGCCGGATTTTGCGCCCTACGGGTTTACCTGCGAGCGCTGGCAACCCGAACGCATGGCGCGGGCGAATCGCCACAATGAGATCGAGCTCAATTACCTCGATGAGGGATCGATAACCTATCTTCTCGGTGGACGTCGCATGTCGGTGCGATCGGGGCGACTGGCAGCGTTCTGGGCCGCCATTCCACACCAAATCATTGCGATCGAAAGTCGCACGCCCTATTTCGTTGCAACGATTCCACTGGCTTGGTTTCTGCAGTGCCGGCTGCCGGGCAACTTTGTCGGAAAGCTCTTGCGCGGTGAGGCCGTCGACGAGCCCGATCAGGCGCGTGCTGTGCTTGACACTGCATTGTTCCCGTCTTGGACGAACGATCTGGAACGGGGCGATGCCGAGCAAAAGCGAGCCGCTTTGTTGGAAGTCGAGGCCCGCCTTTTGCGCTTGGCCGCGCGCGTTGGCAGCAGCCGCGCCCGTCCTGCCCCACTTGATATTGGTGCTGCGATTCCCGAGCGTGTCGAGAAGATGGCTACCTTTCTTGCCACAAATTACACAGAGAAGTTGACGGTGCAAGAGATCGCCGACGCCGCGGGCCTTCACCCAAACTACGCGATGGGTGTATTTCGTAAGACGTTTGGAACAACACTCATCGAATACCTGACACAGATGCGCATCTCGCATGCGCAACGTTTGCTGGCCACTAGTGAAACCAAGATCCTCGAAGTGGCGCTTTCGTCGGGTTTTTCGTCGCTTTCCCGTTTCAACGCCGTTTTTAGCCGCATTTGCGGCGAGCCCCCATCGGAGTATCGGCAGCGCCACCGCGTCTAGCGATCGTTCAACGCGGGCGCGTAATCATGTCCAATGCCTCGGCGTTGCTGTCGGCATCAAAGACACGCTTCCAATCGGGGCGGAACAAGAGCGGCTTTGCGCGTTCAACGGCCCGATAGGCCGCATCCGACATGCGACCTTCTACAGCACCGAAAGCGATCGCACCGATGATGTTGATGTGACCCAATGCGAATGATTCTGCCGCTGCCCTTGGGACGCCACGCTTGACCACTTCTTCGATGGCTTCTTTCATGACGAAGATGCAGGTTGCAATGGTGGTTTCGGAAAGCGCTGGTTCAAGCAACGCCATTTGTTCGATCGTCACTTGGTGGACTGTTGCCACCGGTCGATAGATCGCGCGCACGAGCGGTACCGAGGCTTCAAGTGCAGCGGGGTCGCCTTTGATAATCGCAACGACCGCGTCTTGTTTTGCCGCCACGCCACCGAAGTAATCACGGCGAGCCGCGGGATCGTCCTCGTTGCCGAAGATGGGCGGATGACAGGGGTGCGCCGCGATGAAGTTAACATCGCTGCGCAATTGCAATCGCCCCGCACAGGGTGCCGCAGGATCGAGCACCAGGACCGACGTCCCCGAACGCAATTTCGGAACCACGTCGCGCGAGATGGGATCAATCAAGTGGTCGGGCACGGCCAGAATGACCACATCGGCTTGTCGCAAGGCCTCGTCTAGAAGCGTCACGGTGAATCCGCGCGCGTTCAGGCTTTCGATACCCTTCGGACTGTTTTCGACGCACAGGGTTCGGTAGGGGGCATCTTTCAGGTTCGCGGAAATCCGTGTACCCATTTTTCCACCCGCGCCGAGCAAAACCACCGTTGGTGTGTTGGACATGGGCCAACTGTGCAGCGGATGCGTCGCACGGGCTACTACCGCATGGGGCTAAAACCTATCGGATCCTAAGAATTCGCAATCGACGCAGATCTTAGGATCCAAGAAGTATCACGCCTCCATCCGGGTGGCACCGTGCCACCCAAATCCGACATGCTCACTCTATGTCGGATGTCGTCGTCACGTATCGGTTGGAGACGCCAGCGGATCCCATTGCGCTTGCGAACAAGATTGCAAGCGATCAATCGACGGGCACCTTCACAGAACTGCCCGGAGAAACCGCAGATCTGAAAGCGCGTTGTGCAGCGCGTGTGCTCAACATCCGCGAGTTGCCTTCGGCGGCATTGCCCTCGTGGCCGAGTGAGAGCGCGGGGAACGGGCCGTTTCGTCGGGCGGAAGTCGACATCGCTTTTCCGCTGGAGGTGATGGGGACGGACCTGGCCGCGCTGATGACGATCGCACTTGGTGGTCCTTTCTCGATCAAAGGTATGACGGGGCTGCGCGTGGTTGATCTGCAATTGCCGCCTGAGTTTGTTGCGGCCCATCCGGGTCCACAATTTGGAATCGAAGGGACTCGGCAATTGACGGGCGTTCGGGGGCGTCCACTGATTGGAACCATCATCAAACCGAACCTTGGTCTGTCTCCGTCGGACATTGCGGCCATCACACGCGAACTGGTCGACGCCGGAGTGGACTTCATCAAAGACGATGAAAAGATGATGAACCCAGGGTATGCGCCGCTGGCTGACCGGGTTGCTGCGGTCATGCCTGTCTTGAAAGATCACGAACAGCGTACCGGACGACGGGTGATGTACGCCTTCGGATTGTCGAGTGCCGATCCCGATTTGATGTTGCGCCATCACGATCTCATTGCCGATGCGGGCGGCACCGGGGCTTTGGTCAACATCAACTCGGTCGGCTTTGCGGGGATGAACTTTCTCCGAAAGCGGTCGCGTCTTGCGATACATGCACACCGCAATGGCTGGGACTTACTCACACGGCATCCCGGCATCGGATTCGATTTTGGCGTCTATCAAACGCTTTGGCGCCTTGCGGGCGTCGACCAGTTTCAGATCAACGGCATTGGCGCGAAGTACTGGGAGCCAGATGATTCGTTTGTCCGCAGTTTTGCGGCCTGTATGAAGCCACTTGCGTCGTTGGCCGACCGGGTGATGCCCGTGGTTTGTTCCGGGCAATGGGGAGGTCAAGCCCCTGAGACCTTCGCACGTACCGGTCAAACCATCGATCTTCTATACCTGGGCGGAGGTGGCATCATCGGCCATCCGGGTGGTCCCGGTGCCGGCGTGCGCGCGATCTCACAGGCATGGCAAGCGGCAGTGCAAGGCATCCCTTTGGAAGTGTTTGCCCGTGATCATCGCGAACTGGCCGAATCTTTAAAAAAATGGGGTAATCGCAACACGGATGGAAAGCCTGGCGGCGAGGATGCGGCATGAGCGGCGACCCTCGCCCCGAACGACGCCGGATGATGGGCAGTGGTTGGAAGATGAACCACAGCGTCGCGGATACCGTTGCCTACGCAAACGGGTTGGCACAAGCGCTGAACGCGTTCGATCACGGTTCGATCGATCTATTCGTATTGCCGCCATTCACTGCGCTGGCGGCCGCGCAAACTGCGTTTGCCGATACCGGCGTTTCGATCGGTGGACAGAATATGCATTGGGATGAACGCGGCGCCTGGACCGGCGAAATCTCCGGGACCATGTTGCGGGAACTCGGATGCCAATGGGTGGCTCTCGCACATTCTGAACGCCTCGCTCATTTCGGTGAGACCTACGAACTTGTGCATCGAAAGGTGAAGGCGGCCGTGGCGGTTGGCCTGAACTGCATTCTTTGTCTTGGCGAAACTGCGGAAGAGCGCGACCGCGGCGCGGCCGACGCCACGTTGACCTACCAACTCGACACAGCGCTCGAAGGTCGATCCAGTGCCGAACTTGCGCAAGTTGTACTGGCGTATGAGCCACGCTGGGCCATCAATGGATCCGCCGCCGCCTCGCCAGCGTACATCGCGGAGCGCCACCGGTGGCTGCGTGCTTGTGTTGCGAAAAGCTTCGGAGCCGTG
>JAWXBF010000273.1:0-14902 GCA_034439895.1 Deltaproteobacteria bacterium | reverse complement strand
TCGAGATGTGACTGTCAACGCAAAGTAGAGATGTCCGGTTTCGCGCAAAGTAGAAATGTCCTATTTTTACAGGGGCTGTGGGGGCGAGGAGGAGATGGGTAGGTCGGTGGTGAGGGAGTGTTTGCGGCGGCTTGTGCGGCGGCTCTGCGCTGCTTGGCGGCCTCGTTGTAGCGGCGGGTTTTGTCCTTCTGTTGTTGCTCGAAGTCCTTGAGGTAGTCGGCAAAGTCGGCGTAGGCACGGGGTGCCGCGGAGCTCGCAAGGGGTGCGGCTTGCGCGGCCTGCGCCTGCTGCTCTCGGATGCGGGCCTTCTGTCGGAGCGTGAGACCCTTTGATTGCAGCCTCACTTCGTCACGGCTCTTCTGTCTTTGTTGAATCTCGGCAAGCACTGCCCCCAAGCGTTTGTTCTCGACGACCTCGCCTTGGTTTACGTGAGGGCATTGATCGAAGAGCGTGAAGGCCAAAGACCGATCGTTGTGACGAATCTCGACGTGACCGTCTGCCCACTGATGCACGCGGACCATCTGGCCTGCAAGACCATGCGTGCTTGCATGGGGTGTGATGAGATAGGACGCTCGCTGAAACTGGACCACCAGGTTCTTCGAAGCCTTCCGATCTTCCTGCCAAGAAAACACGGTGCCCAAGTTCTTGTCACTCTGCAGAGGGCGATGCGCATCCAGCGTGCTTCGAGGCGTCTTCGCGAAGCGCTTGTTGTAATCGGTGATGAACGGTGTGACGAATGCGTTCGCATCCGTGGCGTTGTTGATTCCGGCAAGGCGGAGCTTTTTGACCAGTCGGTCTTGAAGGGTCTTGTTCATGCGCTCAACCCGACCTTTGGCCTGAGGGCTGTTGGCGCAGATGATGTCGATGTTTAGCTCCGCCAGCGCGCGTCCGAATTGCGTCACACCCTTGGCTTGACCTGTGGCTCCGTCGTGATTGACTCGGAATATGCTGTGTTTGTCGCTATAAAACGCCACCGGCCTGCCGTGGCGTTCCACGTAGCACTTGTCGCCTCGCTCCTCGAACCATGCATGCGCGCTGCCGTCGATCTGAATCAATTCTCCACGGCAGGCTCGCCGTGACCGCGGCTGATGAACCACAGCGTTTCTCTGCGCCCGAGGCTTCCAGATGTCTGCCGAAATCATCCACGTGCGTAGCGTCTCGCGTGAGATCATCACTCCGTGGATCTCTCGAAGTTTCTCCAGCGCAAACGTTGGTCCGAAGTCGTTGTAGAGGTCGGTGACCAACCCAACGGCGTAGGTTTGCACCAAGTCGGGCGGTCTAAGGTTGCTCGGTCGCCCACGTTTCTTTGACACCACAGCCTGCGGCCCATGCTGCTTAACTCCTCGGCTGAGGCGACCCATCTGGCGGGCTCCCAGCCCAAGAAGGACGCCTCCTTGCGCCTGCGTGAGCCGCTTTTCCAGTACCCGCTGGATCACCTGCATCCGGTCAATCTCAGGCGAACTCATTGTAACAAGGTCCTTGGCCATGGCAGCCAGATGCTGCTCCGGTTTGGGACCGCTTTTAGGACATTTCTATCTTGCACAAAGCGAACATTTGCACTTTGCGTCTATGTAGTCGCGAACAAAAACGTTGGTTGGCTCGGCGATACGGCCTCGATGCTGTGAAGCTTTGGATCGCGAGTACGCCTCGCAACGGGCTGACGTTTGCTCAGATGGCCGAGTGGATTCCCCGCTCGAAAGCGCGTGCCATCGCAGACGCGCGATCTGCGGCCGAGAGCCTGTGGGACAATCGGTGATGATGAAACTGCACAACGACGTTCTAACGCCCGAGCAGGTTCACATTTTGAAGGCAACCGCGCCGTTCACGAAAAGCTGGCGTGCCTACTTGGCGGGTGGACTGGCGCTTGGGCTGCAGCGGGGCCATCGCACGTCGCACGACTTTGATTGGTTCACCAAAGAAACCATCTCGCCCAAAGAATTGGAAACGACGGTGGGCTCTTTCGGATTGGCAGTCAAGGTACACCAGAACAACGAAGGTACGTTTCACGAACAATGCCGAAAATGCTGAATGGCCTGACTGGGCGGATGTCCGAAAGGGATTGGAAAAGGCAGTCGAACGCTACTTGGAATACGGTTGATTTTGGTAAGCATGGATAACACGTTAGCCAACATCGTCACCATCGAACCCGAGCGCCATCGGTTCCGGATCGGAGGGTAATGGTCAAAGTGTTGCACCGACGGCAAACACAGCAACCTCGGCGTCCCGGCAAGGGAAAGTCTTTGGCCGATCGAGCACCGACGTTCGCGACGGAGTGGCATCCGACTAAGAACGGCCTCATCGTCCCGAAAAACGTTGCAAGCCAATCAAATTGGTCTGCGTGGTGGAAATGTCCAAGGGGATCTGACCACGAGTGGAAACAGATCATTGCGGAACGAGTGCGCAGAGGACGTCCGTGTCCATTTTGCAGGGGGCGCAAGGTTTCAGTGACCAACGCACTCCCGAACGTAGCACATCATCTTCTGCGGAATTGGCACGCCGTTCGGAACGGCAGTCTGAAGCCGAACGATTTCGCTGCGTCCAGCGCACGATCCGTCTGGTGGCAATGCAAGGTCGCTTCCGACCATGTTTGGCGGGCTACAATAAGTAGCCGAGCCATCCGAGGCCAGGGATGTCCCTACTGCAACCACACAGCGACGGTTCCATCGACGTCCCTCGCTGCGAAATCTCCGAAGCTTGCCTCGCAGTGGCATCCGAAGCGAAATGGAAAGTTACGAGCGGATCAGGTCGCCCTGCTATCAGCGATCCTGGTTTGGTGGAAATGCCCCAAGGCTGACGATCACGAATGGCAAGCGAAGGTTCGCAGTCGTTCAAAAAAGCTTCCCAAAATCGGGTGTCCGTTTTGTGCGAGCAAGCTCTTGTGCGCCTCGAACTCGCTGGCTGCTCGCTACCAGTTGGTTGCAGCCGAGTGGCATCCAAAGCTCAACGGCAAGATGACGCCGAGCAATGTCGTGGCAGGTTCGTCTCAGAAGTTTTGGTGGACATGCCGTCGAAAACACGTATGGCGGGCGATGATATGCGCTCGTACTCGGCAGGGACAGGGCTGCCGAAAATGCTCAATCATCCTGCGCTACGGGGCCCCGGCGGTGATGACGTTGAAATCGCGCCGGAGGGTGACGTTGCCGTCGGATTGGGAATGAGTCAGCGGGGCCCGGGAGATCGGCACCCGTCCCACCCGCCGCTTTCGCTCCCCGGGCCGCCCCTTTTCGGGCTGCCGCGGACGTTTAGGTTTTGGGCAGTCGGTATTCAACCCCGACCAGTCCGAAGAAATTGTTGTAATTCCAATCGAAGTCGTAGAGTGCCGTCGATGGAAAAATGCCCGGCTGGTAAGCCGGGAAGTTCGTACGCCTTAGGGTGACGGTTGTCTCGGCAATTGCGGCCCAGTTCTCAGCGATGGGTATTGAGATCGACGCCGTGGCAATGCCGCGGTAGTCGGCACGTCGGTTGCCCCACGCTAAAGGCGGATGGCGAGCGGATTCGGCGTAGCTGTCGACACCATATCGCCGCAACGTTGCCTCGACGCGCAATCGCAGTTCAACCCCGTTGGGATCGGCGTAGGTGAGTCGAACGCCGGGGTGAAGTCCGTGGTACGAATAGTATCCGGCAAAAACGTCGTCCACGATCTGCACGCCGGTTTGACATTTTAGTTCAAGCCGTTCCTCCCAGAATGAGACTTCGGCCGAGACGCTGGGTTCAATGCCGCGCCAGTATTGAAGTGGATTTGGTGGTAACCCTCCGGTGCTGACATGCGTGGAACCCGTTCCCGCATCGCGCGAGAACCGATAGGCACTGTGGCGAGCGAACGCGTCTACGCCAAGCCCAGCCTTCCAACCCTTTGCCAGGTAGCGCCACGAACCTTCAAGCGTGTGACGTTGATTGTTCGACGGGGTGAGGTGGTTGGGTCGGCCTATCGGATCGAACGCTGGATCGATCGAATGGTCGGCTTGCGCAAAGGCGTACTCGAGTCGCGCGTGGTGATGGCGCACCGGTATGCCCGCAATTTGCACTCCCGTGTTTCGCACAAAGTGGCTGTAACGGTCCGTCGGGATGTACGCCCCATCGGGCAAAGGCTGATAGAGATCAGGCCAGTCGGGTCGGTTCACAACGCCAACGCCCCCGTGAGCACCGATCCTCAGGCTCGGCCCTTGCCGCCAACCGGCCTCCACCGTTCCACGCGCGCGGGTTTCGCTGAGCGAAAATCCTATGGTTTGGCGATGGCTGAAAGCGACAGGCAAAGCCAGACTAAAACCCCAACGTTCCGTTCTTGCTTCCAGATCTGCATCGGTGACGCCAATTGGCCCGTGCTGTGGGCGAACGCCTCGCCCATCCATATAACCTGTTAGCGCGCGAACCTGAAGTGTGATGTTGTTGACCCACGCGTCAGGGGTGCGTCGTTTTCGCTTCGGCGTTTTCGCAGTCACTAGTAGTTCGGACTCCTGCCCTCCGAGGCAAAGGCGGGGGAGAACCCATGCAAAAGCAAGCGCTGCAAAACACGTGGTCGCAAAGAGTCGAGTCGACGCTAGCATCCACCGGCCGCGATATAGGTGGTTGCCGTCGAGATGAAGGCACTTTCTGCGTGCTTGCTTTTGAGTTCAGTCAGCTTGGTGGCGGCACCGGCGCAGTTCTTTTGATCCACCAGAATGCGAGTTTGGTAGTACAGCGCGTTGTCGATGTACTGGCTGTTTGGGTCGCTGCCTAGAAGATCAGTGAGAGCCTGCGATGCTTTTGCAAGATCCATCGTTTCGTAGTACGCACGCGCCACGTAATATCGCGCATCATCGTTGTACGACGACTGCTTGTTCGCCACGACCCGGCCCAACGGGGCGAGGGATACCACGAAGTTGCCCAAATCGAAGTTCGAGCGCCCCATATAGTACAGCGCATTGTCGAGGTAGGTGCTGTCGGGGTGGTCCGCTTCGACTCCGGCCAGTTCGATCAAGGCGTTGGCGTAGTCACCGGTTTCGTAGGACGCGCGTCCAAGGTAGTACTGGGCATTGTCCGCGAACACGCCCTTGGGATCGGACGCAAGGCTGGCTCGGAAGTCGACCTGTGAACCAACGAAGTCACCCTGTTCAAATTTAGATCGGGCGGAAAAATAGGCTGCCGAGTCCACAAACACCGAGGTCGGATACTTTGTGCGCATTTCACCCAAGACCATGATCGCACCTGGGTAGTCCTGCTGTTCATAGCGACAGCGGCCGCGCAGGTATCCCGCGTTATCATGGCGAATCGACTGGGGGTACATCGCCCACAAGGTGTCAAAGGCGCTCTTGCATGTTGCGTAGTCTTGGCTATTTAAGGCCTTCAGACCTGTCTGAAACAGCTTCTCGTCCGCAGCATTCGGATTAACCGAGGCGCCTGTCCCCCCCGTACCACCGGTGCTTGAAAGCGGACTTTTGTCTTGCCCACATCCGGGCGCCATCGCAGTGGCTCCAATCGAAACACATAGAGTGAATAGAATGCGTAGCAACGCTGTTGGGATACCGAGATTGTGCAACATCTGGATGGGTCCTTTGAGGGTGAAGACGAAAATCAACTACTCGCAGAATTTGAGATTGATCGTATTTTGCGTGGGATCGGCGTCGGGAAGCGACGCCGCACGGATTTGGGAGCGGCAACCTTCCGTGTCGCCTGTGGAGCGCATGAGCTTCGCAAGCGCTAGCCTTGCGTCCCGGTTTCCGGGCTCGCATTCGACCATCTCGCCGTAGATACGCTGTGCTTCGTTACGATTGCCACGTTGGTTCTCGATATCGGCGAGCACCCGCATGCTGTCAAGATGTGCGGCATCGAGCGAAAGCGCTGAACGCAGTGAGGCGACGGCGCCTTCTAGATTCTGAGCAGTTCGTTGTGCTGCACCAAACGCGTACCAAGCGCGTACCGACTTGGGCTGTGCAGCTACGAGTGTTCCGAGGACGACGACCGCGTCTTTGGTGTGGCCAGCCACGAGCAGCGTTTGTCCCAGAATCAACTGGGCCTCCCAATATTCGCGTCGAGCCGATGTTGCCATTCGGAGCAAGTCGATTGCTTCATCGAAACGCGATTGTCCGGCAAGCAATTCACCCAGGTTCAATAAGCCCGTCGGGTACCTGGGATCAATCTTGAGGGCTTCTCGAAAGCTCGCTTCTGCCTCTTTCGGACGTCCAACCAAGTTCTGGGCAAGTCCCCGGTTGTTCAATGCGGCGACGTAATTTGGGCGGTCTGCGATCGCTTTGTCATACGAATAGATGGCGGATTCAAGATCGCCCACATCCTTCTCAAGGATTCCGAGGTTAAACGACGCTTCGGGATAGCTGCCATTGGCAGTCTCGATGGCTTTGAGATATCCGGACCGTGCTTCAGCTTTTCGATCATCTCGGGCCGCTACAAGCGCCGCGAGGAAGTGGTGCTCGGGATCTTGTGCGTCGTCGGCCAACAGCCTCTCTGCGTGGAATCGCGCGCGGGCGAAATCCCGACGGGAAAGCGCCAATCGAAGCAAACGCCGCCGTGCGTAGACGTAGCCCGGCTCCAGCTGCACGGCGCGTTCGTAAGACGATTCGGCGGCAGTGTCATCGCCTTGCCGTTCGCGGACGCGTGCAATGGTTGAGTGGATTCTCGCCAGATCGGGCGCCAGATCGGCCGCTCTGTTCAAGATCTCGATCGCGCGACTGCGGTGTTCAACTTTGCCGGTGGATAAGTAAGCCCGGCCGACGCGCAGGTGAATCTCCGCTTTTCCGGGCGCACGTTCAATCGCGTTGGCGAAGGCACGTGCGGCATCTTGCGAACGGCTTGCGGACAGGTACGAACGGCCAAGGGCGACGAACGCGTTGGCCCGATCTTCGTTGCCACCTGCGCTGGAGGCCTCCTTCAATAGGGCGATGGATTCGGCGACAGCGCCATTTCGGCGTAGTACGATACCGAGAGCAACTTTGGCCGAACCATAACCGGGCCGAAGGGCAAGGGCGCGGCGCAATTCGATCTCGGCATTGGCAAGTTCGCCGACGCGACTCAGGGAAACACCCAGGTTCAATGCGACACCGGCATCTTTGGGGTCAAGCAGCGCTGCTCGATGCAGTTCCGCAAGAGCCTCGGTTGGTTTTCCGGAGAGAAGAAGCCAGAATCCCAATTCTTCGTGTGGCTTTGCTTCATCGGGATGCGTCGAAACCGTGTTGCGAAAGAGATCGACAGCATTGACCAAGTCGCCACGACGAGCCGCAGTTCGCGCGTCGGCATGCTGTTGGTCAATCGGAGGCGTCTGCAGCGGCGTCGGGCGGCTTTCGTTGTCCGACCGTTCGTCGTCGGCGTCCGTGAAAGTGCTGTCGTTGGAATCAATCGTGACACGTATTGGGTTGCCACTGCGCGATCGCCCCATCTTCTCCAGGGTGACTGCGCCTGCCAGCAACAACCCAAGGACGCACAGCATGGGCCAAAGACGATCATGGGCTTGCGGACTCACGCGATTGCCTCCAACGTTGGGCCGAGGCCCTTTCCGTGGATGTTCTGGATCTCAAGGCCAGGTCGTGCGTTGATCTCAAGCACCAATGGACCCAGTCGGTGATCGACCACGACGTCGATGCCAAGATATCCGAGTGGAACCGCCGCAGCGGCGTTGCGGGCAACCTGTAGAACCTCTTCCCACTGCGGCAGTTGCAACCCAATCAAAGGGGCGTTCGATTCGGGATGGTGGGTGACCGGTTGATGCACGCACAGGGCGCGAAAGGTTTTGCCGCTTGATAAATCCACCGCGAGCCCAAGACCACCTTGATGAAGGTTTGCGCGTCCGCCCGAACGGAGGGTGGGGACACGAACCATCGCCATCACGGGCTTCGCATGAAGGGTGATGACGCGAATGTCACACAGCCCATCGGGCCACAACGTCTTGAAGACCGCGTGCGGTGTTATCCGCGTTTCGATCAACGCATGATCTTCACTGTCATTTGAGAACGCCCCGAAGACGATGTCGGCAAGCCGCTGTTGGATTTCGGAAACATCGATTTCAGCACCGCCTGCTTTGCGCCACCGACCCGGTGCCAATCGTTCGCCGATGACCAAGATTCCCGCACCGCCACCGCCGTTGGCTGGCTTGAGCACGAAGTTCTCCTCGTTTGCAAGGGACGCTACGACAGACGGGATCTCGAACAGGCCCGTGCAAACCGCCAGGGTCTTCGGTGTGGGCACGCGAGCACGCCCAAGATGTTCCTTGGTCAACAGTTTGTCATTGGCGATCGGATAGTGTTTCCGCTCGTTGAAGCGATACACAAAGTCGACGTTTCGTCGGTTGATCCCGACGATGCCCGCGCGCTTTTGCAGAAAGGCTTGAAGGGAACGCCAGATAAAGCTCATGATGCTTCCTCCGGTGCGACCAACAATTGTCGGAACCGCATATATTCGGAAACGCGAACGCCGACCCAACGGCCGAGATAGATATTTGCCGCCACGACCACCAGCAAGACTTCAGGGAATCCAATGACCAAGATCTGCAAAGCAAGCGATCCCATCACGACGTGACAGGCAACGATGACGATCAACGTTCCCGATAGTTCCTTGCAGGCCCGCACAGTTCCTTGTTCGGTCAGCGCCAAATAGAAACGTTCGGCCGTGATGGCGAGAACCGCGACGGGAAAGAGCGAGATTTGTGCGAGACGCGGCAGCCCAACGCGTTCTGCCAATAAACTGATTCCAAGCATCGTAACCGCAACACCAGTAAGCAGGATTGCGAGCGTGGGCGAATGCAACAGCTGTAGTTTTTGGAAAAACCAGCGCAAGAGCGCAACCGCGAAGACGACCAGCACAAGGCCGACAAGCCCCCATCCAATGCCCGTTTCCGTTGCCGCAGCCGCCACCAATGCGGGCAGAAACGTGCCGAACGTGGGCATACCGATCACGTTGCGAAACAACACAACGATGAGTGCCCCGAATGGGAGCATCAAAACCGTTTTCAAGAGACCAAAGGGAAGCCCAAGGCGCTCGAACATGGCCCAAACGTTGATGAGACGAAATGACTCTTTCGCACGCGGTGAGGGCACCAAACGCGATTCGATCTCGAAGTGGTAGTCGAAATTGATATCCGAACTGTGGCGAAAGAGTGATTCGTCTCCCCGGTAAAGCGTCAAATATGACGCAGGCAATGCGGCGAAGTATCCATTGGTCGGACAAAACGGAACCCAATGGCCCCCGACGTACGCCTCTGCCCATTGATGGCTTGTGCGTTTCGAACCATCATCCAGAATGATTCCGCCCACCAGACGACTGGGAATGCCAGACGCTCGCGCGAGTGCCACGAAGAGTCGGCTCTTGCCGTTGCAACTGGCTTCACCAAGCCGCAATGCGGTGATCGCATCCGTAGTACCTTTAAAGGACTTCCCGCGCAGCGACTCGGTTTTCGCAAAGATTCGGCGCAACCGTGCTGCGGCGGATCCCTTGTCCGCGCCGATCGAAACCAAGGTCTTTGCGATGATCGGATCATCGGCCTGGATGTCTTTTTCGGGCCGCAAGAATGTCGCGATGTTTGCGGGGTAGATGTCGGGAAGGGCAAGCCCATCGGCAACGTCGTAGGAAATGGGAGATACGAGGGTGTTGAAGGCGAATCGAATCGATGTGTTGTCGGGTGCAGAACCGGCCGTCCAAACCGCAGTTCGATTGCCGTTTTCTATACGAGTGGCCAAGTGGGTGCCGGGCCCGTCGTTGGTTTCGTCACGAACGGTTTGTCTCGGATCGGAAAGCGGCAAGAACGTTCGAACCCGCACATCGCCGTTTTGACCGTCGAAGGTCATCGCAACGACGACGCGATACTCTTTGCGAGGCACGACATCGTCGATCGAATACCCAAGCCGAAACAACTTGTAAGACACCATCGCCCCTGCAGCGACGAGCAAAACACCAATGGTGAGCGCGGCGGCGCGGGCGCGGGGGTGCATCCATTTGACGGTTGTCGGGATTGGGGTCACGCCGATTGGTGACCGGTCGAACCAAGTCCTTCGCCGATTTCTGTGAAATTGTGTATTCGGAGCTCAGACCTGACAAATGACGCGCTCTTCTTCGAAAAAGCGACACGGGGGCAAAATATTTCCGAAGGATTTGCGTCTCGCAGGTCACAAACTAGGCAAGCCCACTCCTTTGTTCAAGTCATCATTGCTCCCCCTTGCCGTATTTGCCGTCGCTGTCCCCACGACGGCGTGGGGGAATTCTTTGACCACCTGTGCTTCTGGCGCACGGGTGGAAAGCACTCACCCCGAGGTGGCGAGCGAAGTCACAGCATTTCTGTCTCGCTCCGGCATTGCGAACAATTTCGCCGCAGCGGGCTGTGGGATCGTTCTGGCCCGAGTGGATCGCGTGGGTGGCGGGCTGCAGGTTCGGATCAAGGACGCATCCGGGCGAATCAGCCAGCGCGACGTATCGAGTGTCGCTGCCGCGGGCGCCTTGATTGAGAGCTGGGCCCGTTCGGACGTTCCCGCGTCTTTGCTGTTTCCAATCGACGAAGGGGATGCGACGGTTGTCGATGTACAACGGGATGCGATTGCGTCCGCTCCTGTCGTTGCTGCCGTTTTCGGTGTTGCGTTTTCCGCAGAAACGACCGTATCCGACGATGGTTCGAGTTGGATGGGTGCACGCGCTTCGGGATGCGTTCGCGTCGGAGCTGTTTGTGTGGGTGTATTGGGACGGTTCGCATCCGATATGGAGAACCAACGACCTGCATCGGAGGTGGCCCGTGAGCGGACGGCCGTCGACGGCTTGCTTGGGGTAGGAATGCCGATCGGGATAGGTGGACTGACGTTGCAGCCTGGCGTTGCGTTCGGCGTGGGTTGGTTACGCAGTCAAATCACACAATTTGAGAGTACTCGCAATGCGAATGAAGATGTTGAAGTCGACGGCGACGCCGACGCCGAGGAAGAAGAGGATTCCTTAGTAACGGACGTTCGTTCGGGCGTTGGCCTTCGGGCCGAGGCATCCATGACGCTCGGATGGAAGGTGCACCGCGCGATTGGGGTAGAACTGACATTGGCCACCACGGTGGCGCCGGCGGCGGAGACCGTTGATGAATCCTTGTTGCTCTACCGCGGTTCAATTGGTGTTCGATGGGGGACACCGTGAAACCCCATCTTGTTTTACTAAAGCCGTCGGGTTTCGTACCAACGGCGGTTCCCACCGACGAAGCGCTTGTTGAGGCCTGTGCGGCAGGTGATACGGATGCGCTGGGGATTCTGTTCGACCGCCGCGCGGATGATGTCGCACGCTTTGTTGGCCGGGTTGTCAGTGGAAACCGAGACGACGTGGACGACTTGGTCCAGATGACGTTCATCGAAACCATGCGATCTGCCCGAAGCTTTAAGGGCGATTCGACTGCCCGTACGTGGATCTTGGCAATTGCGGCCAATGTTGCCCGCAACTACATTCGCAGCAAGGTGCGGAGACGGCGTTGGCTTTCGTTCCTCGCGGAGTCGCCGCCGACGCCGGTGCCGTCTCCAAGTGTGCTTTTGGAACGGAGACAATCGCAGGAACAGATGTCCGTTTTCATCGCCGAGTTAAAGCACGATCTGCGCGAAGTTTTCGTTCTGTGCGATGTCGAAAAGATCCCCGGCCCCGAGGTAAGCAAGATGCTTGGCATCAAGCCGGGGACGTTGTGGCGCCGTTTGCACGAGGCCCGTCAATGCCTTCGACAGAAATTGGAGCGGGCGTGATTCGTAACACGAATATACATTGCCCGACGACGGAGGACCTTTCGTGGGCACTGACCATGGGCGTGCCGCCCGAACTGGAAGCGCATCTCAAGAAGTGCCCGAAATGTGCGGCCGAGTTCGCCGCACTGGGGTACCCCGGTGAGATCGCCCGCGAAATGCCGTCTGTAGCGTTGAGTCACACTTCTCGCCAGCGCTTGCGTGCGAAAGTTCTGTCAGGAGAGTCGGTCCCCGTGCCAAGGCGCAGAAATCCCACGTTTATAAGAGTTGGATTCACGTTAGCGGCTGCTTCCGCTGTTTGTGCTGCGGTTATGTTGTGGCCTTCCGCAACGCCGGTTGTCGCGCCATCGGTGTTGTCGACAGCGCAGGTCTCGCCCCCACTGCGGGCGCCATTGGTCCCAACTGGGAAAGCTTCCGTTGAGCGCGGCCGTCTCCATGCGCATCCTGGCGCGGCCTTTGTACGGGTGAATGATCAACCCGATGAGATCGTTCGACTTAACGAGGGGAAACTGACGGTCGAGGTCAAACCGCTGCAAGCGGGAGAGCGTTTCCGTGTCGTCGTGGGCGACGGCGAAGTGGAGGTGCACGGAACTGCCTTTGACGTGGAAGCGAGCGACGATCGCTTGATGTCCGTCCGCGTTCTACACGGCGTCGTCGAGGTGCGTTTCGACGCAAAGGAACCCGTTCTGTTGAAAGCAGGCGATCGATGGGCGCGACCTGCACCCATGAGTGCCCCTCGCATTTTACCCAAGACTCGGGTTGCGCTTGCGCTGCCGCGACCTTCGGAATCGGTTGGCGCGCCTGCGGTCCATCACGAAGCAGCGCCGCCTCCTCTGAAAGATCCCGTCGCAGTGCCGACGCCATTTGCGCCGCCTGTGCCTGCTGCGCCGACTGCAACCCGCGTAACGCCGGGGCCAAGTCCCGCAGAATTGGCATTTCAAGAAGGGTGGCTCGCGCTGAAATCGGCATCTCCGGATCGGGCTGCTGCCAGCTTTGGTCGGGCGGCGCAGAATGCTCGCGGCACCGCGCTTGAAGAAGATGCTCGGTTTTGGTACGGCGTTTCACTCGCACGATCGGGTCAGGTGGACGCGGCGGGCAAGGCGCTTGGCGATTTTATCGACACATTTCCGCATTCCGTTCGGCGTGGCGAGGCCTCTGCCGTATTGGGCTGGTTGCAGTTGAAAGCGGGCAAGCTGGCTGCGGCCGAGCGTTTGTTTGGTACGGCCAACCGTGATACGGTTGTCCGGGTCCGACAAAGTGGTCAGAAAGGTTTGGACGCAGTTAAAGTACGGCGTTCGCGCGACAGTCACAACATCGATCCATAAGGAAAACCGACATGAAACGAACAAAATTCGATCCAATCCGAACGGCGATGGCCTGCATATTCGTTGGATTCCTTTGTCTAGTCGCCGGGGCCTGCAGCGACAGCGGTTCGGTCCTCACGGACAACACCCTCGACGGTAGCGTTGCGGGCTGCGGCGCGCTTGGCAGCGCGTGTTGTGCCAACAACGTCTGCAACTCAGGCGTCTGTTCAGGCAATGTTTGCCGAGATTGCGGCAGCGCGGGAAGTGCTTGCTGTGAAGGCCGAGTTTGCGCGGGTGGATCAGTTTGCTCGGGTCTTACGGGCGGAGGCGCGGGTATTTGCCAAAATTGCGGTGGCGCCGGCGAGGCCTGCTGTGCGGGATCTGCCTGCACCGGTGGTGGCTGCTGTGTGAATGATTCGTGCACGCCCAGTGCTACCAATTGTCCCGTGGTCGGCGGGGCTTGCATGGCGGGCGCTTGTGGTACGTGTGGTGGGGCCGGCCAACCCTGTTGTGGCAATGGCGTTGGCTGCACGGCAGCGGGTAGTGTTTGTTCGGGCGCAACGTGTGTGGCGTGCGGCGCTATCGGTCAGCCCTGTTGTCAAACCGGGGGTCGCGAGCAACTGGGCAACCGTGTTTGCACCAACGTTGGCACGGCGTGCGCCAACGACGTATGCGCTGCATGTGGTGGCGCGGGACAACCCTGTTGTGCTGGAGGAAGCTGCGGGGGCACAGGTCTAGCGTGTCAACGTGGACTCTGCGCGACCTGTGGCGGTGCTGGTGAAGCATGTTGCGCTGGCAGTATTTGTGCTGCCGGCGGTTGCTGCGATCCTGGAGCTCGGTCTTGCGTTGGCGCTGGAAACGCGTGTATCGGAGGCGGCGCTTGCGCGAGCGGAAAGTGTCCGCCCCTCACGATCACTTCGGATCAACCAGGACAACAACCCAACTGCCCGGACGGTCGCACCTGCACGATCGCAACCGGCGTGGGCGGCGATGTCGGGTGCAACAATAACAACATCTGCGACGTGACTTGTACGACGGACTGCCAGGTGGATTGCAGCCGTTCGACTTGCAACATCAAGGTTGGCAACGGCGCGCGCATCAACTGCGACGATACGCGCACGAGTTGTGCGATTGCTGCGGCCGACAACGCCCGCATCACGTGCAATGATGGATCGAGTTGCATCGCAACCGTTGGCAACGGAAGCCAGGTTGATTGTGGTGATGCACTGCTGTGTCAGATCACCTGCACCGGAATGTGCCAAGTGGATTGTGGCGGCGCGGCAACCTGTACCTGTTCGGGGGCCGGGTGCCAGGTCGAACGCTGAATCGTGGCACGTCCAAAGCGGCACCGTGATAACCGCCCGCGTCCAGGCGTCCGCTTCTCGTGTATCCGACGGATCAGCTCACTTCGCTCGATCTCTCGCGTGGACATGGTTACAAATTCCTTCGGCATGAATCCAGCAATGAGCACGCACAACGCGTCTCAAAGGGGACATTTCTACTTCGGCCGAAGGGGACATTTCTACTTGGGCGCTACAGGCCGAATATCCGATAGCGGACGTTACGCAAACTTTTCGGTCGAAACCATCCGGACGCACGCCGGTCGCGGCGCCGTGCCCTGACCCAGGCGCCTATTGTCCGACGTTGGGCGCGCCCGCTGCAACCTGTTTGGCGGTCAAGTTCTTCATGTTGGCATGAATTGTAAACGAGCCCTTCTGCCCGTGATCGCCAAACGTGTTACTGGTTAAAAACGATGCGTCGGCCAATAACAATTCAACCGCGCCACCCTGCAAGGTAGAGAACGAGACAGATCCCCGCACACCACTCGTGCCCCAGGGCAATCGCATCACTTTGCCCCCATGGAGACGCCTGGAGCTTGAAGGAGAAAAGCATCTTCCCAACCTGCGCGAAGCCGCCTGTTCTTGATGC
>JAWXBF010000272.1:0-4014 GCA_034439895.1 Deltaproteobacteria bacterium | reverse complement strand
TCGGTTATTCAGATCGTGCGATACGCGGATCATGTCATCTTGGATGCGGATCGCTTCAGCGAAATTTCGAGCTTCGTAAGCCTCCGATAGCGCGATCGTGCGCTCCCGTAAGTGCGCTTCTAGTGCGGGTGTCGACGTCGTTGAGTGCGACACCTTCGGATCGTTGGAGTCGAGTTTTACTTTAGCCATGTTTATTTCCTTCCAAAGAAAAAGTTTTGTCAGCGCCTTCGGCAGGTCAGCGTTCAGCGCAAACGGAAATTAAGCGACTGTAATGAATTGAGCGAACGGCGCGCTCAATCGTCCGTCGTCGTACAAGATGCGGAGCCGGATCGGCAAATAATTCCCAACAACGGGTTGAAACGCTGCCAGCCATTGGGTCGCTGTCGCGAGTGTCCGAGGCACGACGAAAGCTGTAGTGGCGGACGCGCCACTGGTGGCGAATGCGATCTGATACGGGCCTTTGAAAAAATTGCGGCCGACATTTTGCGCGACCCCGATTTGCATGATTTTCGTGCAGGTCGTTGAGCTGCCCGCGCCTCCTACAGTGAAGGTCGTGGTAATGACTCCTGCCGCAACGACGACGCTGGTCACACCTACTACCGGTTGTCCTAAGTCGAAGATTGTGGGCGCTGCTACGATGACAGCTAGTCCGAGATTGACGCGCGCGATATTCGACCGTAGGAACATCTGTTGGCCAGATAAATTTTGCGATTGGCCAAGCGCGTCGACCATTGGCGTGTTCGCTGCATATGTAGCCCAAGCTGCGCGCTGCGCACTGGTCAACGTCGCGTGCCAGTATACGACCATGGAGGACATGGAAGCCCGCACTTCCTGCTGTCGGATTGTGTTTGGGTTGACTGGGGTCGCGCGACCACGCGTGTACATGCCGAACCGATTTCGACTGTAAACGAGACCGCCGACCGAACCGCTCGTCGCCGTGTAAACTTGACTGAGGAACTTCATCGAGTCCTCGCTTTCTCCCTGCGATTCACGTGTCATGCCCGAAATTTCGCACGTAGTCAAGTCATTGGGCCCGTTCCCACACTCTGGGCTTTGGCGAGTAAGTGATGATTAGCCCATGTACTGGCGTCGCATAAACGATCCCGAACGCCTCAGTGAAATTTTCGCAGAAGCTATTTTCTACCAGATGAGTCGCAAATTCGATGCCGTCTAATCTCTGATGATCGCATACGGATTCGAAGATGCGTGCGCGTGGGTCGCTATCGTTTTCCATGCGAGATCTCCTGTATGCGTTGGGTGCGGGTCAATCGTCGGCGCGCGGGGTGTCTCTCCCTGCTCTGGATAATGATCGGATTTCGTGTCATTTGCAGGTGCTTCAGAAATGCGTGTCGGATGAAGTCCGAGCGGCTTTTGTAGGCTCCATCGCGAGCGCCATTCTTAAGGGCTTGGAATTCCGAGACCGTGACTTTGATCGAAATGGTTTTCATGGGATACGTAATATCAACAGTGGTGCGATTTGCAAATTAATTCTGTGATCGCGAACTGAAGCCATACCCCGGAACAACACCGGATTCACCCCGGATCGCATGTTAGGTGAATGTCCGGTGTAGCGTCTGCAAACTGTATGGTGGTCTGCGGTTTGGTTACGGTGGGGCGGGTGCGCAGCACCCGCCCGGCGGGTACTCCCGCGCCGCGTGGGCGGCGCCAGCCGCGCCGTGTGCCAGAGCGATCGTCATGGTGCGGGGCGTGTCCTTGCGCAGGGGATGGGGAGCGGGGCACCGGCCCCGCCGCCGCACGCACGATTGCCCCGCGGTCCTTCCGCGGGGCGAATCCGGTGCGTGCCAGCGGGGATGGGGGCAGAGCACCAGCGAGCAGCCCCTTCCCCCACCACGGCCAGCAGGACGTCAGAAGGGGGAAGGGGCAGGCCCGCCCGCGTGTACTCACGCGATTCGCTTCGCTGCTGCGGTTTCGGTACTCCGAAACCGCACTTCCTACGGGTGCGAGCGACAAACTGCCGTCGGCGGAACGCCGTCCACTCCTGGCGACCTGAGCCAGCGCAGCGCCCGTCCCCGCCGCACGGGCGGCGAGAGAGTTGCGCTCAGTGTCGAGTTGCGCGGGACCGCAGCGCCCATCACTTCCGCAGCGCCGCGATCTGCCACACGTTGACCATTTTTCGCCGGTCGTGCCCTCCCAACTTCGTCCAGATGAGAGAGAATCCGCAGCGCTCCCAGAACCCGTTAGCGGCGATGCCATCACGACAGTTGAGCCGCAAATTCACACATCCGCAGCGCGAAAGCTTCTCGGCGGCCACGCTTGTCAGGGTGCGTCCGATGTGCGTCCGCCATCGCTGCTCCGGGACGGCCAGTTGGAAGATGTGAGCGTCGACTTTCGGAGCCCCGTGAATGATATATCCGCAGCGCTCTACACATCCATCGGTAGTAGTCTCAGCGATTAAGATGTGACCATAATCGAGATGCTCCCGGATGCCTTGCCGCGGGATAAAACCGAGAAATTCAGCCAGCTTTTTATGGAGGTCTACAACGTAAGCCACATCATCCGAAGCGGCAGTTCGCACCTGGACAATGGGGCAGGTTTTGAGTGATTGCATATAAGCAGAATAACAAGGCAGTAGAAATAAGCTCGTGGTTTTCTCTACTCGAAAACCGCCCCTTAGCGATCAGGCCGAGGACATGTAGAGGTCCTGCGTCTCGTCGAGCTCGTGGAAGCATATTCGGTTGTCGGTTGCGAATCGCACTGCGGTCGGGTCCTGTGCTCTCAGCAGGAGCAGAAATTCGCTCAGCTTCCAAACGAGTTCCCAATCTTTTGGATCGGGCGGTTTAGCTTCGAGTTCGAACCCTCGCCACGTTCCGAGTGTAGTGCAGAGCCGCCGGCCAGATAGAGCGCCGATAGATTCGGCCAGCGCCTCAGCGTCGAAGAAGATGCTCGGGTCCATTGGCTTGGCCGCGTATTTGGCAACGTACGCGGCTGCTTGAGACAAATCACGGACCATTCGAATATCGGCGATGAAAGAGTCCTTGGTAATACGATGCCACTCATCACGCAAAACTCCTTGATCCAAGAAACCGCCTTCCATCACCACGTGCAAGTGAGGGTGCCATTCGCCGGTCGCGCTTCGCTTGATCTCTAGAAACGCGGCGCCGCCGTCTTGACTGCGCTTCCAGCATCCGCATGCGCGCAGGGCTCGGAAGCTTTTATACAGCCGATCGACTTGCCTGCTGAGCGGCGAGCGGGAGTGTTTTAGGGTGAGGGTGATCAGGCGGAAGTGCTTCCCCTGCAGACCTTTTTCGGACATCTGCTTTTCGAGGTTTTTGGCAATTCTATTCGATCGCGCCCGGCCGCATGGCTCGCAGAAACGGTCGTGGCAATAGTTGCCGCGGATCCTGACCCGGTTTTCGCTAGGGCTTCTTTCGACGACGCACCAGGTGCCGCACACGGAGAAGGCGTCGGTCCTGCTTTTTGAGCCTCGTTTACCTAACGCCTGCCGAACCATTTGCCGTCGGGCGTGCCACCCTCGGTGTCGCCAGTCCTCGGCGATCGCTCCGTGATTCACATCCCTCGGGCACTCGCTTTTTGGGGCGGGAGTGACGTTTGATTCTTGATGATGAACTTCTTGTGCGTGAAAAAGTGGGCTTCGTAGCGGTGGCGGTGGTAAGACGATTGGTCCTTCAATCATCGGGGCCTGCTTTACTCGCTCCCCATTTTAATCGCAAATGCAGGCGTGAAAGCGAGTGAGTGAGGCTCAAGGCTTGGTACAACGAGTGGCTGGAGAGAACACTCGGTCCTGCATGTCGAGCCTCACTCACGTCGCGGCGTCGCAGGGATCGCCGCGGCTGCACTTGCGCCGGATTTGGGATGGGGAAACCCAATCCGGCATGCGGATCATCTACTAAGTAGTACGAGCTGTCAACCCCTGAACGGTTGCGGGCCGCCGACTCGGTTATTCAGATCGTGCGATACGCGGATCATGTCATCTTGGATGCGGATCGCTTCAGCGAAATTTCGAGCTTCGTAAGCCTCCGATAGCGCGATCGT
>JAWXBF010000271.1:0-8056 GCA_034439895.1 Deltaproteobacteria bacterium | reverse complement strand
GCGAAGCCCTCAGTATCGATGCTTCCAAATCAAATCGCCAGAACCTGCGCCAGCGTCGCCGTACTCGCCTTCGAAACTCCAGGTTTCGGTAATTTGGTATTCCAGATGAACTGCGTTGACGTTTTCGTAGCGCCACGGGCTGGCGGCCAAGCGCCGCACGTAGCCCACGTATAAATCACCGGTGACGTAGGTACCCGCTTCGATCGCGGTAGCGGCGATCGACAACACATCGATGGGCAGCTTCCGTAGCACGGTATCGCGCAGCTTCGATGCCAGCAGTCCACCCACAATGGAGGCGGCCTGGGCACCTTTGCTGGCGGGATCACCGCTGCCTTGCCCAGCCTTTGACCCCGTGAGCAGCATTGTGATGATTTCCGATTCATCCGCAATCGGATCGGAACGAAACTTGATCGTCAGATCGTCGGGCGTTCCGCTCAATGTGATAAAAATCCGCGTTCGTGCTGCGTCAACATAGTGTTGCAACGTGACATCAAGCATCGGTTGCGCCGTGGGCCCCGTGAAGCGAATGTTCGCTCCGTCTTGCAGATCAAACCTCTTGCCCAGAACTGAAACGGTGCCTCTGCGCACGAGTACCGTTCCGAAGACCGTGGTTTCACCGTCGACTTTGATGTGGAAGTCTTCGCTTAACCCCAATTCAATATCGCCCTCGGGGGCATACACCCACAGGTTCTTGGGTGCCTTGATGCGGATAACAATTGGCGCGCTAGCGGGCAAGGGCAAACGTTTGCCCTTGCCTGGAGTACGGGCGGGCGCGCCGAACGGCGCCGGCGGGCCCAGCTTGGCATACTTGCGTGCTTCATCTTCATTGATGGGATGCCCGTTGCGCACGAACACCACGTCGTTCGGAAAATCCAATTTCTGTAGTTCCTTGGGACTTTCGCCGTCGAGAAAGGCCTTGGCTTCATCGATTTGCAGCGTTGCAATCGAAAGGCCGTCGGCATTGAACTGGCCCTTCGCGGTCGCGCGCAGGAACACAGCCCCTATCTTCCGCTGTGGCGTCTGCAACGGGAAGCGGTCTAGCTTGACCCGCCCCGCCAAGGCCAACCCACGCGCGCCCGTGCGCTTCGCCTCAAAGCGTATGACGCCATCCCCTTTGCCGCTTTTGAAACGCAAGGCATCGAGTTTCAACATGTCCTCGGTGGCTTGCACATCCATGCGAACATCGAAGAAACGCCCGACTTCGACAATGTCGATGGCGCCGTTCTGCAGCTTCATGCTGCCGGCAAACGTCGGCTTGTCGATCGTGCCGGCGAAGGCAAGGTTGCCATTCAGCTTTCCTTGCACGTCTCGAATGGTTTTGACAGTGCCTTTGAAGGCGGCCAACGAGAAATCCTGCGATGAGAATTTCACTGTCAATGGAACGGTGCTGGGCTTCCAACCCGGTAAGGTGGCTTGCCTCCACGGCAACGGATTCTGTGTCCGCGCCGTGAAGGTAAGTTTACCCGCAGCAGGAGGTTCGATCGCCAGATCGATTGAGGGTACGTCGCCTTCGTAACGAAAGCCCAATTGAGCGTCCCCAATGCGCGTCGCGCTTGTTCTAAGGTCTTCTGCGTCTACATCCAAGGAAATTTGTGGATGCGAAACAGAGCCGCTTGCCCTGAAGCGCGCCTGTACCTGTCCGCGCAGGCTGCCAAGCGCATCGTCTGGAACTGCAAGGTGCTGGAACGCGAGAGGGCCCACGTCGGCCTTCACAGCAAAGGTTGCTTCTTGCCACGCCTCGGGCCGCAGTCGCGTTTGCACGGGCACGTTGGCGCTGGCGTCAAATGCCAATAACTTTATTTGTTTTCCGTTGCGACCTTTTTGAAATGCGTGCGCTTGCACGCTGACTTTATCGGGCTCAAGCGAAAGGCTCAGGGTGGCGTCGGTTGCAGGCCACTCGGCTTGCCTTCCACCCGTCAAGGCGACGTCGACGGTGCCAAGCGGCTCGCCCACCGTTCCCGCCAGGTCGATCTTCAGATCCACCAACCCAGCCACCCCTTGTGCTTTGGGCGCGACCTTCGGATCGGGTGACATTTGTGCTGCGGTTAGAGAGACTTGTCGCAGATCCACTCCCACCACGTCAGCTTGCAGGCGCATCGGCTTGCCGCGCGCCGAAGCTTGCAGTTGAGCAGGTTTCTGGCGCAAGAGGTCGCCGACACTCAAACGTGTCTCAAGGCCGATCTCGGCGCTCTTGGCAAAGTCCGAGTTTGCCAAGCTCATCGTCGCGCCCAAGGGTGCCGTGCCGTCATCAACGATGCGAAGATCGATGTCACCGATGCGCGTCCGATCAAGGGCTAGTCCTTTGCCGCGCAGATCAACTTTCAGAGTTGGGTTGCGCGCGCGTCCGGCGAATGCCACATCAAGCACAAGCGCACCCCGTGGTTGCACGGGAAGTTTGAGCCCGAGGCGCTGCACGGCGTCTTGCAGCGATGGCACCGCCGCGTGGATGTCGATCTCGGCTGCCAGTTGTGCCGGCCAAGGCCACCTCGCAGGCACATTGAATTTGCCGCTCGCTTTGGCGCCCGCGCCGGCAACCGAAAATTGCCCACGGGCGCGCGGCGCAACATGTGCCACCGTGAGGTCGCCCGAAAAAGGTCCGTACACGCCAAATGCCGCGTCTTGCATTTGCACGGCTAACTTTGCCCGCGGCAGAGGCATCCGGCCCTTGGCATCAAGCTGGACCGAGATCGTGCCTGAGGCAGGAAAAGCGGGGCCAGCCAAAGCCCCCAACCGCTTGAGATCAAGGTTTGCGATTCGAACGGAGGCATCGACGTTTTTATCCACCAACCCGAGATCAGCCGCGACGCGCTGGGTGTCGGCCCGTAAGGCGAAGTGTTTGACTTGCAAAGCTGGCGACAGCACGATCTGCGCTGGCCCTTCGCTGCGCCACTCGGCCCCGGGATAGTTCAGTGCCACCGACTCAAGCACAAAGCTGCGGCCAGGATCGAGCCAGCGCAATGCCGCGCTTGAAGAGGTTTGCACGGGCGCACGCGCACGCACGTCAATCCGCAAGCGGTCGTCCGGCCCCGGCCGCGTATCAAAGGCCACGCCCAGTATCCGGGTGCTGCCAGCGTCGATGCGCGCGGCAGTGACGTGCAAGTTGGGCAGCCAGGGATTGAGCAGCGAAGGCACTTGCAGGTTTGCTTGCAGCCCATGTACGCCCGTGGTGCCAACGCGCAGCATCGGCATGCGGGCATCGACGCGTGCATAAAGCGCCAGCAGGTTGCCTTTGACCTCGACCTGCACTTGCCCCGAACCCTCAAGGTCAGGCGCCTTGAATAATCCAGTGGCTGCGATGGCGCGGGCGAAGGTTTGCAGATTCTGCATGTTCAATTTCACGCTCGCCTGGCCGCGTGACAACACGGTGCCCACCCCCTGCGCGGATCCCGTGGCCTTAACGTCGATGCCAGGCAAGGAAACGTCAAAACGTTCAAGCGACGCACGTTCGTTCTGCATTGATGCTGCAATCTGCAACGGCCCCGTTTTCAGACCCGCCAGATGCCCCGGTCGCAACGACGCCGAAAGCTTGCCTGTTATCTTGCCGAGGGCCGTGCCGCGCGCTTGCAGGTCCAGGACGAAAGGTAGGCTCGACGAAGCGGCCCCACGAACGATCCGGGAAAGATCCAGCGGATCGGATTCGATGTGCGCTTGTCCGTTCGGCACCGGTTCGGAATTGCCCGAAGCCACAATATGGATGGTGCCCCCCTGGGTGGCCAGTTTTAGATCCACAGCCGCTTCGCCGGTTTTCATCTCCCGCAATTCACCGGCGAGGTGGCCCGTGAGGTTCAACGGCGTGATAAGCGGCGATCCAGGCATTGCGGCATTCGCGAGCATGGGACTAAGTTCGGCGCGCTCAAGCTGCACATCGATGGTGGGGCTTTTCAGATCAGGCACAAACGTGCCGCTCATCGTCAGCCCGCTGTTTTCGAGGGTGGTTTGCAACCGCAACGTGTGCGTGGGGCCTTGTTGCGGCGCCACGGCCAGCGAAAAACCAAGCGACGCCACAACCGGCTGCAAAACTTTGGCGCCGGCGTTCAGATCAACCGTGATGGGTCCGCCAGGCCACAACACATCGGCGCGCCCGCGTGCATCGAAGTCCTTAACCTCGACAATTGATGGTTGTTGCTGCGACGCTTGATAACGTATGACGCCGGCTTCGATGCGAAGAACTTCAATGACAGCGCGCATGGGCTTGTCTGAAGGTGGCTTCGTGTCTTTCTCTGGCACCTTGGCTTCGCGGGTTTCAAACGCGCGTGCCAGATTCAGTCCGGCAGGATCGGCGTGCAGGTCAAGCTGCGGCTTGGTGACGATGAACGAGCGTAAAACGATCTCGCCGCGCAGAAGGGGCCCCAGGGCGGGATGGACAACCACGCGTTCGATCGTGGCGGCGGTGCGTCCTTCGGGGTCTTTCACGACCACGCCCGTAAGTGTGATTTGCATCCCCTTGCGCTTGATTTGTGCCAGGTCGACGTGCCCGCGAATGGTTTCGTTCAACGCTTTGAGCGCGCGTGGACGAATAAAATTTAGGCCATAGTCAGACAGCGCCACGCCGAGCGCAACGGATACGAAGACCAGCAAAGCTCCAAGCGTCCCGAGCGGGATCTTCCACCACAAGCTTTTATGTTTGCCGCTCAAAAAGCTTCCCCAATGGAAAGGTGAAGTTGGCATAGGCCGTCTGAAAGCACGCCTGGCCCCGAGTTGCCGCCAAAGCCGAAGCAGCTTGTGTTCTCGACGAAATTTGACCCGGGAGGGAACGGAACGTCCCGCGTCACGCCGGGAAAGCGTCGCGCCACATCGAAGCGAAGCACACCGACGGGCGTCAAGTACCGGATCCCCACGCCCAAGGCATGGAACATGTTGTCGAAGATCCCTGCGGCCCAAGTTTGCCGCGTCACCGCACCGGCATCATAAAAGGTGGCCAACAGCAGAGACTTGCCTATGAGATAGCGCCCCTCAACGTTGCCAACCGCCAGGCCGTTGCCCCCGATCGGAACGGTGAAGACGTCCTCGGGTGTTCTCGGATTCGACACCGCCGCCAACGGGGAAAGACGGCGGAAACCAAATCCACGCATGGACATACCGCCCCCGGCATAGAGGCGCTGCAAAATGGGTGTGTCGTCTACCGATCCGGAAGAAAACAACGAGCCCGCTTGCGCGCGAGCCGCCAGCGTCAGGCGGCCGAAAGACGTATAGCCGCGGACGTCGCCAACCGCTCGGATATAGGTAAAGTTGCCAGCCAGAGGCCCTCCCGCTTCCTGCAATTCCATGTCGACATAGAAGCCTTCGCGTGGCTCGATGGGATCGTCACGCCGGTCGTACGTTAGGCGCTGGCTTAGGTAAGATAGCCACTGCCAACAGCCTTCTTCGCCCACTGGACAGCCCAAGATGTTGCTGGTGTAGGTTGCGGGGAGTTCCTTTACCGCAACCAAATACGTGGTGTCCACGGTGTAGCCGAGAGAGAACCGAAGATCCGATCGTATCTGCCAGATAAACTCGGGCCCCAGGCGACCGGACGAAGACGTGTAAGCCTCTTGCAACTGGCGCTCGACCTCGGAATGCAAACCCAACTTTAGCGACGGGGCGTTGAACAGCCGAGGTTGTTCGAAGTCTGTGCGAAGGCGGCCGACAAAACCATTGCGGATCCCGTTGCCGCCCGGGCCACCGAGATTTTGGTACGCATCCGGCACGAAGGCCCAACCGACCATGCTGCGCACCCGCAGCGATCGGAGGCCATATAGGAAATTGGAGTCCGACCACTCCCCTATCAAGCGCGCTTCATTGCGCACTTGATCGAAACCGACGCCACCACCCAGACGCAACAAATGGAAGGGTGCTGTGCTGGTTCGCACCACTATCGGCACCTTCTGCGTCTTTAAGTCAGGCTTGCCCGTTTCAACTTCCACCTGTGAAAAGACGCCCATTCCGAAGACACGCTTTTGCGCTTCATCAATTGCCTCGGGCGAAAACACTTCGCCGGAGGGGGCGGCCAAACGCACCTGCTCGTCTATCCAAACAGGATTGATGTGCGGCGCCCGCATCTGCTCTAGCTGCAAATCGCCGAAGCGATAGACCTCGCCCGGGCGTATCCAGATGGTACCGTCAGCCTCATGGGTCACCACATCTACCGTGGCCCGGCCGGTGACCTCCGCGGTGGCGTAGCCCGTCTCCAGGAGCCGTTCGGTAATCAGTCTCTTCGAGTCGTCCCAGCGCGGTTCATCGAAGTTTTTTCCGGGGGTCAACAGGGGCTTCGTCCGTAGCTTCTTGCGTTGCGCTTCGGTGAGAGATTCATCTCCCGAAATCTCCATCGTCCGCACTTTGGTGGCAGGACCCTCCTTGACCGTGATCTTCAGATTCACCTTGGCATTGGGATCGCGGGCCACTGTCTCGGGTACCTTTGTGGCCGTCACCTCCGCCTGGTAGTACCCGTGGGTGCCGTAGAGCCGCTTGATACGGGCTTGGTCCTTGTCCCAGGTTACAGGATCGTAGTCTTTTCTCGATGCGAAGGGCCACCAACCGGTGGGTTCGGTAACGATCTTCTCTTTGATCTCAGACGACGTGTAGGTGTCGTTGCCTTCGATTGTGAACGACGTGACTTCGGGACCTGTATGCGGCCGTTTGGTGTGGCCACAACCCGCAGTGCCAACTGTCGCCAAATATCCGCCCAACACCAGAATCAACGTGCCCGCGCGCACACGGAAACATCGCGCGTTAACGCTCTGGAGTGGAAAATAACGGCCGGCGGCCACGCGCCAAGTTTGAGTGAGGCGTGGCTTCACTGATCAGCCTATTTTGCGGGTTCGTTACGCAGCTTTTCAGCGAAGCGTTCGAGATACCCGGCAACCTTGTCGGCATCCTTTGCCAGGGCCTCGTCGTCCTTGGCCATACGTTCAAGTGCGGCGGCAAGCTGCTGATGTTCGGGCGAGCGTAGCCGTTGGCCTTTGGCATTTTTGACCTCACGATACGCCTCGGCTGCCTTCCGATTCTCGTCCGCTTCGGCGCGGTACGATTTGGCATGGTCTCGGTAGATGCGCGCTTTGGCCGTGTACGCCTCCGGCGTGGGCGTTGGCATTTCATCGGCGTTTGCGGACCCGAGGGTACCAAGTGCCAAAAGAGTTGATCCTACAGCGAGGATACAAAGGGTGTGTGCGATCTTATTCATGACGTCTCCTTGAAGTTGCGCGGTGGGCCACCTTAACTAAGTTTACAAGTTCATATGGAATTTTTTCGACCGGTAGAACGAAATCAACACAGCCAGTAGCCACCGCATTTAGAGGCATTTGGTTTACGCCAGCAGACTTATCCTGAGCAAAGGTTGTTCCTCCCTTTGCCTTGATGTGTTTGCATCCCTCGCTGCCATCACCATGATACCCAGAGAGAACAATGCCTACCGCGCGCGCACCCATTGCCTCGGACAACGAAATAAAGAATAAATCAATCTGTTTATTCCTTAGCGCGCGAGGAGAGACGACTTTAAAAGCATCCTTCTCAATAAATAGATCCGAATTTGGTGGAATCACATAGACGTGATTCGCATGGATCGGCATCGCCTCGGACGCCAACATCACGGTCATTTTGGTATGACGGGACAAAATTTGAACCAGATGGCTACTGGCCGTGGGCATGAGATGAGAAATAATGACGAAGGCCATCCCCGTACGAAAGGGCAGATCGTCCAAGAGCTCCTTGTATGCGCTTAGAGCTCCTGCGGAGCCGCCAATGCCGACAATGAAAATAGGACACAATCCGCCAATTTTTGCCACTAAACACCAGAACCCTTAGCAAGACGCAGACTGTGCTGCTTGGTATCTTGTGCAGGCTTAAATTTTTCCAAGTTAACTCCGTCATCAGTCAAAACCATCCTGTGGACGTCACTTTCATGTCCTGTGCCGCGGGACTTCACAATGAAAAGGCTGCGGGTTCGTTTTCTCTCTACTTCCAATTCTCTCACGACGATCCAAGTGTCGATTAGAGACGAAACTCCGATTTCACCACTGGTGTCGTTTTTTTCGCTTGATGAAACAAGACTTGTGAAAAAGGTCGTAATGGAACGAGATTT
>JAWXBF010000270.1:0-31206 GCA_034439895.1 Deltaproteobacteria bacterium | reverse complement strand
TCTGGGCGCCAGCCTGAACTGAAAATGCCGTTGGCCGCAGCTTGCGGTACAATGGGAGACGATGTTTCGGCTGCTCGGTTTCTGCCTCGGCCTGTCGGTTTGCATGCTCACGGGCGCATGCGAGCGGAAGCGCCGGTTCGATGGTAGCTGCACCGACGACTCGCACTGTCTCGAGATGCAAAAGTGCGCTGCCGGCGTCTGCGTGCGACGCGAGCCCATCTTCAAGGAAGCGGCGCCGAAAACATTGGAACCGGCGGTAATACAGCGCACACAGCGCAATCCGTCGACCCCAACTGCCCCGGTGGTAGAACCCCACCCCAGTCCGCCCGGCAAAAACCCTGGGGGCAAGCAACCCGAGAGGCAAACCGTTCCGGATCGAAAACAGGGCGCATTCCGCTTTCGGCTCGACGCCTGAAGCGATTCTCCTCAGTGCTTGCGTTCCTTGTACGCCTCGTATAGGCCGAAAACCGCTGTACCGGCGCCGAGACCCATGAGACCGCCCGCCATGGCATGGGTGCCCTTGGCGTCAAAGTCCGAGGTGGCAAGCCACAGGGTGCCGCCAACAATTGCGGCCAGCCCGGCACCCATTGTGATGAGGGCGGTTCGGTAGGAAAGTCGGTTTTCTTGCCGGACGACGACAACCTTCTTTGCCTGATCCCCAAGCAGGTCGGGCTCGTCGGGCACCCGCACTCCGTCGGCCAGGCGAATCATCGCTTCGCGAGCCTCGGTCACGGTGCACACGTCGCAAAAACGCGATTGAGTCTCGATTGGCAAGGCGGCGGGGGCGGCCCCGGTCGTGCGATACACCCGCGCTATCATCCGATAGCTGTTGCCGTCGGCGTTGATCTCGATCCGTACCACATACCGTGTGTTCACCATCTCGCCGAGCCGTTTCAGGCAGGGAGAGGAATCGCATCCCAACAACTCTGGCTCATCGGCGATACGTTTGCTCAACTCTTCAAGATCGATAACGTTGACACCGTTGCGAACCAGCCCCAGCACAAACCCGTCCTGCAACTGATAGCGCAAGGCCGGCATGATGTTTTCACCATTGATTTCAAAGCTCGTGACGGCGATCCGTTGTGGTGGCGTCGTGTCCATCGACTGAATCACGTCGGCGGCAACGTTGGTCGTCGCGCCGCCCGTCGCCTCGGCTGTGGAAACAGCTGGCGGGGCAGCCGCAGCGGCGGTTGAAGCTGCTGGCGTCGCGGTATCGACGGACTTGGACACGGTTGCCGACTTGTTGCGCTTCGATTGCGCAAAGGCAGTTTGGGGTGCTCCCGAAAGCGCGTCGAACGCTGCGATGGGGCCGAACGCAAGCAAGCACAGAAGGCTTGATGTGATTCGAAAGGTTCGGCTCATTCGCAAGTGACCTTCAGATTGTCGCAGTTTTGCGGCAATCTGTAAGATTGTAGTCCGTAACAGGCGATCGACGATCCCGCCCCGGGCAGTCGGGGACATCGACCGACGGCTCGACAGGTCCGTCCGGGAGTAGGGGATTGTAGGCATGAGGCAATAAAACGCGCGGGCTGTGATCGGTAATCGATCTCGAAGCGCACGGACTTGAGTGTTCCGGCACCGATTATGCCATCGACCTCGGGTCCTTCGGGTCGAATCTCCGCGCGGAGGGCCTGGAGGAGGGGTTCGGCATCGGCGATGATTGTGACCTCAATGGCACCGCCGAGCTCAAGATAGCCAGCGCTGTTCAAGGCTCGCGGTCGGTTTCCTGGCTCCTGGTCACAGGGCAGGGCGCACGATGCAAGCAGACTGTTGGCAAACTGTGTGACCGCAACTTGCTCCAACCGACGCGCCTGACCCAGTTCGACACAGGCACCCTTGTCCTGGCTCGAGTCGATCTCGCGATCCACGAGGTCCAACAACGGAATCGTTGCCTGCCGTGCCGGAATCGGCGTTTTCAACATCGGGTGGGCGAGCGGCGTGTTTCCAAGGGACGCTGCAGGATCGATTTTCTGGGCGGCAGAAACCCTGCTCCAAGCCGATTCCGATAACACGAGGGGACCATATCCGGTGCCGATCACCAGCGCCAGGTCAGCGCCGGTCGCCAATTTGACCTCGTCTCCTGGACAACATCGCTCGGGCAAGAAATCCGCGGCCAGAAATGGCGCCGGGGCAGCACAGGCACGCAACATCAAACGGGTTGCGGGATATTGATAGGGCGGTCGCTGACCCAGCGTATCCGGTTCATCGCTGGTATCGAGCTGACCGCCTCCCATTTTATCCGACCGCAGGACGGTGTAACCCGACTGCGACAAGAACGCGCTCGTGGCAGGTTGCTCCGTCCAGATTCGAATCGATGGCGTCGAGGCGTCGAGCTCGACTTCGATCGAAAAATCGCGCCAAAACTCACCACCAAGCACGGCCCGGGTCGGCCCCAGATCGCTTGCCGCAAGCCGGCCCCTCAGCATGGAAAGATCCGTGTATCGGCCGCGCAACGCCTTGCCGTTGGCACCGAACAGGTTCGCATCGTATCGTCCGGCACTGCTGCCCGTGTCGGTTCCGAAAACATTTACCGGCGTCGCCGTGTCTAAGAGAGCAACCCCGTCGGCGCCTGTCGCACTGGCGCCAAATCCCAAAAACAGCGCCCCTTCGTTTCCGATTTGCAGCGGGATCGCCTGGCCGTCGTTGATCGATTGCTCCTGCTGGCACCCAAGCATCCCGCAGAGCAGGGTCGCAATCGAAGGAAACAGCAGGGAGCGGAAGCGGTGAACCAAGGCAGGGTATTTTAACGGGAAAATCACGCCTGTTGCCAGGAGTGGCGTCGTTTACGATGCTTTTTTGATCTTGCTCTTCATCTTGGTCAGCAAGACATCAAAGGATTCCTTCTTGATGATCTTGGCGAACTCGGCCCGATAGGTTTCAAGCAGGCTCTGTTCGTCGGTGATCACGTCGTAGACCACCCAGCCTCGCGCCTTGTGCAACACACGGTATTCAATCGACATGTCGAGCGGCTTGCCCTTGCGCTGGGTGTGCAAGGTCGCAAACACTTCGGCCTCGGCGGGTTTGCGGCTTTCTTTTTCCCAGACCAACTTGTACTTGGGCGAACTGTGCATGTTGCCCACATAGCTTTTTTCAACGATGTCCCGCAGGGTCGCGACAAACTCGACCCGCTGTGCGGGTTTGATCGTGTCCCAGTTTTTTGCAAGGGAACGCTTGGCGAGTTCGGAGAAGTCCAGAAACTCACCGACAAGGAGTCGAATCTCGGAGTTTTTGGCATCGGATTCGGGAGACCATTTGGGACTCTTTTTCATGAGCAGCTTTTGCAGCCGCTCGTGTGACTTTTTCAGAACGTCCATCGCCGAGGCGTTCGTCGGTGCGGGAACGGTGGGGTCAATGACCACATCCGAAGGGGCAGCCGGCGCTGCAACGGGCGCTGTCACCGGCGTACGCGGCTTCCTGGCTTTCTTCCTGGGGGCCGCGGCCATGGCCGGAAAGACCGCGAATGCGGTCGCAAGAAAGGCCATCGCCAGCAGGCTCTGACGGAGGATCGATCGAAGGCGGGCGGGTTTCGTGTCGAGAAAGTGAAGTGGCATCGTGCTGTCCTCTATACTGTGGACGTGGTGGTCGCCTACTTTATGCAACTCTTGACGCGGCCGCGCAACCTACCCCCGGAAGGTCCGTGTCCATGACCCGCCACTCGAACACGACAGATTCCGCCCCGCAGGCCACCGACCTTCCCCCGGGCGAGGGATTCAACGCGCAGCGTTTCCTCGAGTCGATGGCAGAAAAGACGCGTTCCTCGTTCGCCAGCAACCGCAGCGTCATGTCCTTCGCCGAATACCTGGCGCTCTTCACTGGCGATCCCGTGGCACAGAGCCGGAGCGCCGGCGGATTTTTGCGCGACACGTTTGACCACTACGGCCAGATCGAGGTGGCGTCGGCGCGGGGAACCGTACGACGGTTCAAGCTTTTCGACTGTCCCTTTGACGATGGCCGAGATGCTTTGCTTGGACAGGAGGAAGTCCAGGAAGGGGTCTATCGGATGATCTCGAACTTCGCGACCGAGGGATTCACGGATCGCCTGATCCTGTTGCACGGTCCCAACGGCAGCGCCAAGTCAACCCTCATCGGCTGCATTCAACGGGCAATGGAACATTATTGCACCCTGCCCGAGGGGGCGCTCTACCGTTTTAACTGGATCTTCCCGACAGCCAAGCTGGTCAAGGGAGGCATCGGCTTTGGTGAGCGCACCGAATCCGAATCCGGTGACAGCTATGCGCACCTCGAAGAGGAACTCATCGAGGGTCGCTTCTCGGACGAGTTACGTGACCATCCGTTGCTGCTTTTACCCGCCGAGCACCGCCGGATATTGCTGGAACAAACCCTCATGGGGCATGAAACCCACGGCGCCCGACCTTCGCGCTCGTTGTTGCAAGGCGGCCTTTCGCCACGCAACCGGATGATCTTCGAGGCCTTGCTGAACTCGCACCGCGGCGATCTGGCCCGCGTGTTGCGCCATGTTCAAGTGGAACGGTTCTACATTTCGCGACGATATCGAGAAGGTGTGGCGACGGTGGGTCCACAACTCGCCGTGGATGCAAGCGCAAGACAATTGACTGTCGGCCGCAACCTGGGGGGACTGCCGCCCGCCATCCAGGCGTTGCCGTTACACGAGTATTCGGGCGAACTCGTCGACGGCAATCGGGGCATGGTGGAATTCGAGGATCTGCTCAAACGGCCACTGGATGCGTTTAAATACCTGCTGACGACCGTTGAGGACGGGCAGGTTGCGCTCGACATGGCGACCCTGAACATCGACACGGTGTTCATCGCATCGTCCAACGAGACTTATCTTTCGGCCTTTAAAGAGATTCCGGAGTTTCAGTCCTTCAAGGGACGGATGGAGCTGGTGCGCGCACCGTATCTGCTCGATATTCGGCTCGAAACCGCAGTGTACGAAGATCACATCCGGCGCGCGATGCCGTCGGCGGGTAGACAACACATCGCCCCGTACGTGGCCTGGGTCGCGGGACACTGGGCGGTCCTGACGCGCATGCGCAAGCCCATGGCGGAAAAGTATCCCAAACCGGCCGCCGATCTGGTCGGTCGTCTTGGACCTCTCGACAAGGCCTTGTTGTATTCGGGTGAAGATCCCGTTGAAAAGTTTTCGGCAGACGAACTGCGCGATCTCCGTGCCACGCTTGAGCGTCTGGCGCGCGAATCCGACAGCTATCCGAACTACGAGGGGCGCATGGGGGCGTCACCACGCGAGATGAAGCTGTTGCTCATGAACGCGGCTCAGAATCGCAAGTACAGCTGCGTTTCCCCGTTTGCGGTATTGGAAGAACTGGAAGAGCTGGTCAAGAACGTTTCGGTCTTCGAGTTCCTCAAACAGGAACCGGTGTCGGGCGGATACCACGAACACCGAAAGTTTGTCTTTCAGGTGCGAGAACGCCTATTAGACCGGGTCGATGAAGAGGTGCGGGTTTCCATGGGACTCGTCGACGAGGGCCGCTACCTTGAGCAATTCACCCGCTACGTGACACAGGTATCCTACTGGACCAAGGGTGAAAAGGTGCCCAACCCCATCACCGGCAAGGAAGAGGCGCCCAACGAAGACATGATGTCCGAGATCGAACGCATTCTCGAAGTGGGTACCGGCAAGCGCGAGGAGTTCCGGCGCGATGTGATCGCGCGCATCGGTGCGTGGTCGATCGATCACCGTGGCATCCGACCCATCTTTGACGATATCTTTCCGCGACAGATCGAAAAGCTAAAAGAGGCTTTCTACGGCGATCACAAGCAACGGATCGGAAAACGCAACGAATCGCTGTTGCGCTACCTGAGCGGCGAAGGAGAAAACCTCGAAGCGAACGATCACAAGGAAAGCGAATCCACGCTCAAAAACCTGCGCGACCGATTCGGCTACTGCGATCGCTGCGCACGTGATGCGATTGTAATGCTGACGCGCAAGCGTTACGCGGATTGATGCCGTACGGCCACAGCTTCGACGTGGTCGAGCAACGCACGCGCCGAAGGCACGCGTGGAAAGACATACAGCGCCGAGGGCAAGGTTTCGTCGAGGACCGCCTCGGAAACGCGAAGCTGTTTCGGTACGCCGAACACGACGGCATGGGGCAATCCTGCCGAAACCATTTCGACGCGCTTCCAGACTGCGGCGCGGCTCCAGTAACCGAGTTGCTCGAAATACACCGTCCGGCCCGTCTTTCGGTTCACGAATTCGAGATCGGGCACGCACAGTCCGATCCCCGGCAGATCCAGCAAGGCCTCACTCGCACGAACATCCCACGCAGAAGAAAGATTTTGCAGGCGCAATATGAGTTGTGCGATGGCGCCTTCCTCGGACTCGCCCGCCGGAGTGGCCCCCGAATCGAGGGCAATCGGATTGCGCTTTCGACTGTTGCCCGCCAACGAGAAAGCCAGACGGTTGCGACGGGCGCCCCAGACCACTTGTGCGACCACGGACCACTCGGAACACGCCATGATGGAAGGCAAGGCCAGGGCCAGCCGCAAGCCGTAGCGGGTCGAGGATTCGAAGAGACTCATGGGGCCGTCAACAGTGATGCGATATCCGCCTTCGGGGAGGGCATTCAAGACGAAGAGCAACTGCAAGAACTTGAGCTTGCGAAAGAGCGCACGGGCATCGGCCGGATTGCGGGTCGTGATGTCAATCACCAGATCTCGTGCCTTCAACAGCACCGCCTGCGCGCGTCCGAGTTCATAGCGCGACACGAGAGACGGAGCCTCTGGCAATGTGACACGAATGAGACGATGGGCTCCGGGAAGATCCGCATAGAGTCCGGCCTCCACCTTGGTGGCGTCGACGTCAAGTTCAGCCGCAACTTTCCTCAAGACGGCGTTTCGATCAAACCGTTCGTCAAGCGCCAGTCGCCGCCGTTCGGCGGTTGCTGCCAGAAAGACACTCTGTCGCAGCGTTGCGGGCGGTAGAGGCGTCGACTCCTCGAAATCACAACCGTCGAGCACGAGTTTTTGCAATCCCGCCGCGAACCGTTTTTCGCCCGGGGTGGTGGGCACTGCGCGAAAGGCCCGCAGCACTTCCTCACGGGATCCTCCGACGGCGAACCGGACCTGCTCCAGATACGCTTGCAACAATGCCTCGGCGCGCCGACGTTTCTTTGCATCAAACTCGGTCAATTCCAGCTTGTCACCCCGCGCACGGGCGTCAATGTGATCAGCGGACAACATCAACGATACGCCTCGTGTTCGCGCCGCCGGGCGCTGGTTCCGGCTTCGCTTGTGCCACCTGTAATAAGCTCGTAAAGCAGCGCCTGTTTGCCTTCGTCCTTGCGCAAGATGCGACCCAATCGCTGCACATGTTCCCGCACCGAACCGGATCCCGACAACACGACAGCAACGTTTGCAGAAGGCAGATCCACACCCTCGTTGAGCACCTTCGAGGTGCAAATCGCGCCGTATTGTCCCTCCGAAAACTTTTCGAGAACGTGGGTTCGTTCGCTCACCCGGGTATGGTGCGTTATCGCCGGTATGAGAAAACGCAACGCAACCCGGTGACAGGTCGCATTGTCCTGGGTGAATACCAACATGCGATCGTCGCGATGCTGCGACAGAAGCGCTTCGAGATAGTCGAGTTTCGCGGGAGCAGTGAAGGCAAGTTCGCGCTGCCGACGGTAGGCTGCCAGGGCCTGCTGTCCAACCGCACTGCGCGAGGCCATCATGATGAAACGGGACCAGCCGTCGGCCTGCGACATGGCGATGTTGTTGCGCGCGATGAAGCCGACGTATTCGGCACGGGCTTCGTCGTAGGCCAGACGTTCTTCCTCGTCCAGATCGACGATCACCCGCACGGTTTGGTATTCGGACAGGTACTCGCCGGCGAGTTCGCTGATGTCTTTGCGATAAACCGTTGGACCGATGAGGGTCGCAAGATCGGATTCTCGGCCGTCGCTGCGCTCGGGTGTCGCCGTCAATCCGAGACGAAAGGGCGCGATCGCCATGCGGGCGGCATGGGCGTAACTTTCGCCCGGCAGATGGTGGCACTCGTCGAAAACAATAAGACCAAAGCGCGCGCCCAGATGCTCCATGTGAATGTGCGCCGAATCGTAGGTCGTGACGGTGATGGGATGGACACTGTGCTCACCGCCACCCAGCACGCCGATCGGACCACCAAATACTGTCGTCAGGCGTGCGTGCCATTGCCGAACCAGATCCAGCGTTGGTGCAACGACGAGGGTGCTTCGGCGTTTGTCGTCGATGGCCAGGATCGCCAGTTCGGTTTTGCCGGCGCCCGTTGGCAGTACCACGACGCCCCGACCGGTGCGTCGCCAGGCCGCAAGCGCCTCGGTTTGATAGGGCCTCGGTTCACGGTGAACGCGCGCGCCCGTCGGTAGCTCCAGATAGGCACGCGCACCATCATCGTATGGCGTTTGCTTCCGCACGAGCGCCCGAACAATGTCCGGATAGCGAAACGCCAGTGCGCGATCACAGGCGCTGCGCGGATCGGCAACGCATCCCGCGCTCTCGGCGAGCGCCGCGTCTTGCCAACCCCGCACCTCCAGCGTGCCTGCGACGAAACGCAAGGAAACGCGGGGCGGGTTGTCGTCGATCGACACGCGCGCAACGCTAGCACGACCGTGTTTACTGCGTTATCTTGCAGCACATGCCGCGCCCCACGTCCGTCCAGCTTGAAGTAATGAAAGCGGCGATCGCGCTTGCATGCAAAAGGCCCTTCGATCACCTGCTGTACATCGGGGATATGCCATTGGCCGAAGAGCTTTTTCGCGGGCGATCGGCAGCCCGCAAGAAACTGCGGCAAGCCGTTGTGAGCCTCGCGCAACGGGATGTGGTGTCGGCAATGGAGATTCCGGTTATTCCCTTGCCTCAGTTTGATCTCGGTCGCCGCGAGAAACTCAAACTCGCCGTGGTCAGTGGCATCGCAAGGGGTCATTTCGCCGAAGGCGAAACCATCATCGCGCTGTCGGCGAGTCGGCCCACCTCGTTACCCGATTCGATCCTATTTGTTCGCGTTGGCGCCGAAGATGACGAGGCGGGCGCGTTTCATTTTCTTCAGGCCGGCGGCGTGATGCCCGAAGTGCTCGAGGCATTGATCGATCTGGCGGTAACAGTTGGCGTCGAAGGCTGGGAAGGACGACCCGTCGGGGCACTTTTCGTGATGGGCGATTCCAACAGGGTGATGGAAAAATCACGCGCACTTTCGCTAAACCCGTTCCAGGGGTACTCGGAAGACGAGCGCAACCTGCTCAATCCCGAGGTGCGACGTGCGCTCCGGGCGTTTGCGGTACTTGACGGTGCGTTTGTCATGCGCGAAGACGGCGTCGTGCTGTCCGCCGGTCGCTATCTGAACTTCGCTGAAAAAGACGTGCGTGTTCCGCTTGGCCTCGGTGCCCGCCACATGGCGGCTGCAGGCATATCGATGGACACCGACGCCATCGTGGTCGCCGTCTCCCAAACCTCGGGCGCGGTGCGGGTATTCCGCAAGGGACGGCGCGTGCTTGAGTTGGCACCCCGTAGCCGCCGCGGTTAACCCCTTTGTCGCTAGCGTTTCACGGGCAACACCACCCGGAAACTGCCGCTCGCATCCGTCAACGCGCGGGCAACCTCGTGTGGAACCAGTTCACCGGGGTCGAGCGCGAAGACCCGCACCGACAATCCCGCCGCCGAACAGTTCATCGGTGCCTCAACGCGGCCATCCGCAACACGCCCATCGGGCAAGGTAAATCGATGCGAACGGTCGGCGGAAACTTCGACGAGCTCAAACGCGGCGGGAGATTGAGCGCCCGCTCCGGGAACGTAATCGATTCGGTGCAAACCAACCGGCAAGTACAGCTCAAACTCACCCGTACGATTGCTCACGGTTTGGCCGGTTTTTCGGCCCAGCATACTCGGACAGGCATCGCCGCCAATGCCGGTCGCGGTGATCGAAACGACCCCCGGGCTTCTATCGTCCTGCATGCGAAGCTGGCCCGAAAGTTTCGCCTTGCGAGACAGAACAATCGACGTTCCAATTCTTGGTGCGGCGCCGCCCGAAGCCACCACCGAATAGGCGGGAACACACTTTGAGGAAAACGGGCTGTCGGGCGCGGTTTCGACCTGAACCGAATAGTCGCGGGCCCCGCTACCCACGCCCGGTATCAAGCGCATTTCAACCGCACCATTGGCGTCCGTCTCCGACATAGCGGTGTGCGTCGTCGTGCCAGCAAAGGGCAGGGGTGTAAAACCGAAGAGCCGGGTTTGAAAACGCATCACGGACCCTGCTGCTGGGACGAACTTGCCCTTGTCATCGGGACCCAGAACCGTCACTCGAATGGTTTCGGCCGAGGGATATGGGGGAAGGGTCACGCGTCGCAGACTTTCGGATTTCACCGGAACACCCGATAGATGTACCGAGGGCATTCCCTGTGATGAATCCGGGGGAAACAAGTCGAGATCGACCACCGGAGGTTCGCGACCGGCGTCATTGGCCAACACCGAAACCGTGAAACTTCCCGTTGCGTCGGAAACACCATCATTGCTGATCACGTCGCCATCAACCGTACCCGCCATTCTGGCCCGCGCTTCCATGCCCGCGGCCGGCGTTTGCAGCGCGGTCAGCAAGTTGCCCGTCATGGTGACCAGATCCTGCGAGCGCGGCAGGAAGAGCGAAAGCGGCGAAGACAGCTCAACCAACGCCGGACGTGGCGGCACAAACCGTGTGACGGATTCAGGAGAAACCACCCGAACGCTCACCTTATTGTTGCTGCCGACAGATTGGTTCGGAACCACGATCGAAAAGGCGGGCGGCGAGGCCGCATTGGCGTACGCCGTATAAACCAGCTGCGGCTGTCCTGGAATTTTGGAAGGGAGGTCGATCGCGACCCGAAAACCGGCACCGTCAGGCAATGTCGTCGCGAGATCGCCCTTTGTTATCGTCCCGACCAGCGTGGTTCCCGACGCAAGCGCCAAGGCAGTCGGCGCCACGCCAAACGCAACACCGGTGTGTTCCGTATGGGTGGCCCGACAGGCGACACCATCCTGGGGCGGCTCTATCGAAACGAAATAGTTCACGCCGACGATTCCGCGCGACAGGCAACTTCGCGCAACGCAGGCCTCGGTGTCGTCGCAGTCTCCATCGTTGCCGCATCCGTTGCTTGCCGCCCGCTCCGCGCAGCAGAGCCCCATCAGCACGAGCAACGCCAATGCTTTCATGGGGCGCAGGCCACCTGCAATGTCCAGGTAGCCCGAACCACGAAGCCACCCTGGGTCACATCATCAAAACGATACTGGTTGGGTGCGTTCGAGAAGGGCTCCCAGTCGCGATCCGCCACCGCCAACGTCCACTGATGCGGTGAGAACCCCGAGGCGATGTTGTGCAGATCGCAATCCGGGACGACGGTGCGAAGGATCCGGACGGGCTCCATATTTTGCGGAGGAACGATGGTTTCTTTTTCCGCCAAGGCCGTGTGCGAGCGGGCGGGGGGATAATCCACCAACCAGCGCACATACAAGGTGTCGCTCAAGTTCGGATCGCGAACGCTCACCGCAATGGGCTGACCCGGCAGGAGGAACTCACCCGTTGGTGGCGTCGCAACAAAGATGCTGGGCGGCACATTCGGTTCAGGATCCTGAAACTCCGGCCCCACCGGTAACACGCATCCGATGGTGGAGAGCGCGAGCAACAGGGGAAAGAATCGGGACACGTCAGGAATCCGTTCCGGCGATCCCACCGTCGCTGCTGTCATCCTTTTCGAGATGGCGAAAGACGGTCCGCGGATCAACGTCGAGATCACGCGCCGTCTGGGTCCGATTCCCACTGTTGAGTGCGAGAATCTCGTTGATGTAGTCGCGCTGAAACTTCTCCTTGGCATCGGCGAGCGACAGGATGGTGGGCAGGTCGCCAGATCCAAGTCCCATATCCTCGGCCCCCAGCATCGCCTTGTCGGACAGCACGACGGCCTTTTTAATCCGGTTTTCCATCTCGCGAATGTTGCCGGGCCAAGCGTGGCGTTTCATCGCTGACAATGCCGAGGGAGAGAATCCCTTCACCTTGCTTTGTAGCTCGGCAGCGTGGCGCGATAGCAGGTATCGTGCGAGCACCACAATGTCTTCCCCGCGATCACGAAGCGGCGGCAGATGCAGGTTCACAACGTTCAGACGGTAGTACAGATCTTCGCGAAAACGCCCCGCCTTGATCTCCTGCTCCAGCTTGCGATTTGTCGCAGCAATCACCCGAATATCGACCGGCTCGACGGTGTTGTCACCGACCCGAACCACGACACGCTCTTGCAGCGCTCGCAAGATCTTGACCTGCAACTGGATGGGCATCTCGCCGATTTCGTCGAGGAAAAGCGTGCCCTTGTTGGCGGCCTGAAACCGGCCCATTTTGTTGGCGACCGCCCCCGTGAAGGCGCCTTTGACGTAGCCAAACAGCTCGGACTCAAGCAGGTTCTCGGGAATCGCACCACAGTTGATGGTGATGAACGGCCCCTTCGCGCGCGACGATCGAACGTGCAATTCCCGCGCGATAAGCTCCTTGCCGGTTCCCGTCTCGCCGGTAACCAGCACCGAGATATCCGTTCCCGCCACCTTCTGGATCTTGCGAAAAACATCCTGCATGGCGGGGGCAGCGCCCACGATTTCGCCAAAGCGCATGCGCTCGATTTGATCGAGCAAGGAGCGCTTGTCGAGCGTTAGCTCGTTGACAAGCAAGGCGTTGCGAATGATGAGCGACGCCTGCGAGGCAAAGATCGTGAGGATCTCAAGATGCGATTCATCGAAGAGCTGCGCCACACTGTCGTTGCCCACGTAGATGACCCCAATGAGATCACCGCGTTCCAACATCGGCACACACATGACCGATGTGAGTTTCAGGTTCACAACCGACACGGCCGTGCTGAAGGTGTCGTCGTGCAGCGCATCCGAAACGATGATGGCTTTTCTCTTTTCCAACACCTGTGCGAGGATCGAATCGGAGACGTGCCGAATTGCATCGGCGATCGTTTCGCGACGCAGGTTGCGCGCAACCTTGACCACAGGTTCACCGGACTCCATCAACACGATGAAGCCCTTGTCGGCATTGCTGACCTGAACCACCACATCGAGCAGAGATTCGAGCAACGATCCGACCTCGTAGTTGCGCATCAGCTGCTGAGAGAAGTCGAACAACTTCTTGTACGAGTCGAGCTCCGCCATCGTCTTGGCGGCGGTTTCGTCGGTCACCGGCTGGTCGAAAAGCGAAAACTCCATCTCAATGGTTCCGAGACGAACGCGATCGTCTTGCGCGAGCCGGTGTTTCTTGCGCTTGCGGCCGTTGACGAAAACCTCCGCATCTCGATCCAGCAGGGCGATGTTGAAATCGCGACCGTCGAAATGAATGTGCGCGTGGCTCTCGGAAAGCAGGGGATCAGGCAAGACAACATCACATTCGTCGGACCGACCCAGCGACGTGAGCTTTTTGTAGATGTGGTAGACCTTCGTTCCCGAGCCCGGGACCTGGATCTTCAGAGTAGCCATGGTGGGTGGCCACTATAGCCCGTCATTCGGTCAGAACCGAAAGTTCAATCCGGCACCCGGCCCGCCACCGACCACCGCAGGGAAAACCTGGGTTTGAAGCCGCGGTTTGCGTGTGGTTTCGCGGGGCGCAGGAATTGGCACGAGCGATCGGTGGTTGACGATGGCATCGACGATGCCCCAGGCCGCGACGGCGAAGAACAAGCCGCCACTTATCATCTGAACCTGAGTGAGGAGCTCGGATCGATTCTGGTCGCGTCGATCGACAAAGCCCGCCGGACAGGGCGTGATGTCGACCAAACAGCCGGTCTTCGGCGTCAGACCGTATACCGCGAAATTCGTCGCGAACGCCGACAGCGATACGGCGCCGAGTGTCGCTTCCGCAGCAAGAAACCCCCAACCTTTGCCGCGCTGCCCGTTCTGAAATTGCCCGGCTCCAAAGGGCACAAAGTTCAGAGCGGCGGGGTGGTGCGCGTAGTGCCTCTCCACCGCAACGGTCGTCGTCTTGCGCGCGTTCCGATCGCGTTCAGCCTGTTCCGCTTTGCGCGCCCGCTCCTGCAGCGCCGCGATATCGCCTTCTTTTTCGGAGAGGACCGTGTTGAAAAAGTTCACCACGCTGACCGGATCGAGCAGCGGATCGAAGCGATAGTCGGGTCGCAGTTCCAGCAACCGAAGAAATTCTTGGTGGGCCTCATCGGGGTGGCTCTCGAACAAATGCGCGACCCCCAGCATCCTGTGCGCCTGTACGACCTGTCCCTCGGATTCCAGCTGAATTTCCGGGTAGAGGAGGGGACGCAAGATTTGGACGGCTCGACTGAATTCACCGCGGCCAAAAGCGATGGCACCGTCTTCGAAGGTGGCCAACGGGGGGTCCGACACCGCAGGAGCGACAACCGACGGCGCGCCCGGCGGACTCTGTCCGAGTAGCAAGAGAAGCGGGAGAAGTGTCGAAAAGGCGGTCATCGAGCCCGGATGGGATCGGTGATTTGACACCGGTCAGCGAGAAACTGGAACTTTTTCGGTTCGGTTCTCGCCCGCCCGAACCACAAAGGTTTGGGCGGCGACCGGGGACTCCCCCGAAAACACCGTGGCAGACAGACTTTTGACGAATTCACCCTCGGGGTCAAACGGAACCGTGACCATGCGACCCACGGACATTGTGGTTTTCCAGTTGCCGCCCACCTCCGACAGCAAAACGGTGGCACCCGGCGTCGACGGCGCAAGCGTCACCGTCAGCTGTGCGGGCTTTGGGTTGAGCCGAACCCGAATCGAACGCTCCCCCTCCGGCGTCAATCCGGGACCAACCTGGCGGCGGGCCGGATAACAGCAATCGTTGCGCAGCTCGACCTTGTGAGGGCCATCCCAGGGAATCGAAAGCGAAGTGTGCCCGGGACCCCAGTCGAACATTCGACGATCGTCGAGCCAAACCTCGGCGTTTTGGGGTGTCACGCTCAGCTCAAAAACGCGCGGCGCCGCCACGACGGGCTGTACCGCTGAATTCGCGGCGGGAACGGATACCGCATTCGGCGTCCCGGATGCCGAAGCCGGCCGCGGCAAACGAGGGGCAGGCTTGCCGAGCAACCTCGGTCGTGGCTGCGGCGATGGCGTCGTCGAATCCGACGCTATCGGCACTGGAGCCTTCGTTCCGATTGCGTTCTTCGTCAGGTTCGCGGCGCCTGGCAGGGCCGGGGCGACGAGCGCGCTGGGCCCGCCGATACCGCGAATCGCGCCATACACACCGAGGATCATGATGCCGAGCATGCCGAGCGAGGCAAGGGTCACCCGCAAACGCCGGCCACCTTCAATGCGCCGGATCTCGCGGGCCACCTCGGGATCGTCCGGAATGAGTGCCAGCGCTCGATTCCAACACTCGAGGGCGCGCGCGATCCGACGCTCACGCCGGGCGCGCCGACCCGATTCGACGAGTGCGCCATGCATGGATTTGCGCAGTCGAATCGTCTCACCTACTTCATCCAGAAAATAGCGTTGCAGATCCGCACGCGGATCCAGGAAACCGGCTTCGGTCACGAGCAAAGTCAGGTCAACTATCAACGCCCCCATCGTGGGGTAACGATCATCCGGTTTGCGCGCAAGCGTCTTTGCGATCACACGCTCAAGTGCGATGGAAATCGCGGGGTTAACCGATCGCGGTGAGGGGTATCGGCCATCCGTAATGCGTTTAAACACCTCGTGCGGATTTCGGCCAGAAAACGGCAATTTTCCGGTCGAAAGCTGATAGAGCATCGTCCCGACCGCAAAGACGTCGGTGCGGAAATCCACGGATCTGCCCTCGATCAGCTCCGGTGCCATATACGCTGGCGAACCAATTAACTGACCGGTGACGGTCATGCGTTCCAGGTCCATCACCTGCGCGACACCGAAATCCATCAACTTCAACACCCCGTCCCGACGCACCATCACGTTCTCGGGCTTGATGTCACGGTGGAGGATTCCCATTCCGTGGGCGTGTGCAACCGCGTGCCCGACCTCGATCACGATCAGAGCTGCGAGCTCGGGGTAGGGCAAGTACCCATCGCCCATCAACTGCTTGAGCGTCTGCCCTTCGATGAACTCCGTCACGATGAAGGAGGACTTCGAGTCGGCTCCAGAATAGTCGTAGATCTGCACGATGTTGTCGTGTTGCAGCTTTGCGACGGCCTGGGCTTCCCGTTGCAACCGTGCCTTCGATTCGGCCTCCGCCAACAGGTGGGGATGCAATACCTTCACGGCAACCGTGCGGCCCAATGTGGCGTCACGGGCGCGGTAAACCACAGCCATGCCGCCCTGGCCGACTTCCACGAGCTCCGTATACCGGGATGGTAGCTCTGCCTGCACCGGCGCCGATCCTACGTGGCAAACCCACCCCGTAGCAAGTCGCACCGACCGCGACGGCTCACAACCTCCGTGGGCACTTTGGCGTCCGGTGCGAGAGTTGACTGCAGCCATCAAAGCGCCGAGACTTGAAGAAATGAGCGCTGCCACGTCTCCCTCAACCGTCGTAGATATTTGGTACAACGCAAGCAAAGCCTTCGCCGACAGGCCGTTGTTTCGACACGCAACGCCGGAGGGATGGAAGGATCGCTCCTACGCGGAGGTCGATGCCATCACGCTCGAGCTTGCGGCGGGACTTCTTGCGATGGGCGTCGGACCCGGCGAGCGGGTCTGCATTGCCGCATCGACGCGATTCGAGTGGATGCTGTCAGACATCGCAATCGCCCGCGCAGGGGCCGCCTCGGTTCCCATTTACGCCTCGTTGCTTCCGGATGTTTGCCAGTTCATCGTGCGCGACAGCGGCGCCCGCGTTGCGATCGTGGAAGATGCCGGCCAGCTCGAAAAACTCTTGCCCCTGTGCGCGGAGAATCATCCGCTTCGTCTGATCCACATCGAAGGCGACTCACAGCTTGAAAAGCCCGATGCCGCTGGCCGCAAATCGATCAAACTCGCCGAGGTGATGGCGCAATCGCCCGCGTCCGTCGAACGCCTTCGCAGCTTTGCGGACCTGCAAAAAGCTGGCAAGGCCTGGCTCGCCGACGAGGGCAATCGCCGACAACTTGAGGAACGCAGTAATAGCATTCGCGAAGACTCGACTTACACGATCATCTACACATCGGGCACCACGGGCATGCCGAAGGGTGTCGTTCTGTCACACGGTTGCTTCGCATCGGGCGTCTCGTCCGGACTGCGTGCGCTCGCCATCGAAATCACCGATCACCAGTACCTTTTCCTGCCGCTCGCCCACGTGCTTGCCCGTGAAGTTGCCTGGGCACCGATCCTCGTGGGCGCAGTCACCTCATTCTCGCAAGGTCTGACGCGCATCAAGGACAACCTCGTCGAATTGCGCCCGACCTTCATGGCGGGCGTTCCGCGTATCTTTGAAAAGTTCTACTCGGGCGTCACGGGTGCCATGAAGGAGGGTTCCTTCTTCAAAAAGAAACTGGTCAAATGGGCGATGTCCGTCGGCTACCGACATTCGCGCGCTCTTCGCGATGGGAAACCATCGGGAGGATGGCAACTGGCGCTTGCGGACAAACTCGTCTTCTCCAAGCTCCGCAAGAAACTGGGTCTGAGCCAATGCCGATTCATGCTCAGCGGCGGGGCCCCACTTGCCGCCGAAATCGCCGAGTTTTTCCACGCCACGGGTTTGTTAATCCTCGAAGGTTACGGCCTGACTGAAACCGTTGCCGCCGCCTTCGTGAACCAGTTGCAGCGCTACCGATTTGGAACCGTCGGCCCCGCGATCGACATCATCACGGTCAAGATCGCAGACGACGGTGAAATTCTCGTACGCGGCCCATCCGTATTCAAAGAGTACCACAACAATCCGCAAGCCACAGCCGAAGCGATCGACACCGATGGCTGGTTTCATACTGGCGACATCGGCGAACTGGAAGACGGGTTCCTGCGCATCACCGATCGTAAAAAAGATCTCATCGTCACGGCAGGCGGAAAGAAAATCGCGCCCCAACCGATCGAGAACAACATCAAACTGGCCTGTCCCACGGTAGGACAGGTGATGGTTTTTGGCGACAAACGACCTTATTGCGTCGCACTCGTGACGGTCGCTGAATCCATCGTTGCCAAACACGAAGGGGACTACGCCCGCGCGGCGGCCGCGCCCGAGGTTCGTGCTTTGATTGAAGCCGGCATCGCAACCGTGAACGAATCGCTGGCGTCGTTTGAGAAAATCAAGACCTTCGCGATCGCGCCCGCTGATTTTTCTGAACAAACCGGCGAGCTGACACCCAGCATGAAGATCAAGCGCAAGGTGGTCATCGCCAAACACCAGTCCATCATCGACGGGATGTACCGGAAGTAGGTAGCAGGCGTTCACGCCGACTACTTCGCGTGATCGGACTTCATGTGTTCCCTCAGCAGATCGCGCCCGAAATCACCGTCAAAATCGCGCCAGGCGGTGTGCACATGGTTCGCACCGTTTTGCGTATTGTCGTACTCCACGACAAAGGTTGGACCCTGCAACCGGTAGTAGTGGCGTTCACCCTGTGCTACGGAGCCAGCCCACGCAAAGTAGATATCGTCGCGACCCGCCTTGTCGAGGCGCGCCAGGCGCTCCGCTGCGAGTGCAGGCGCCATCAGTTTCGCGTAGTCGCGCAGCATCTGATCGACGAGTCGCTTCTGTGCAGCCGTCATGCTTCCGTAGTTCACGCCCCGTTTTTCGAGCGGCTGCGCCTGTGGCAAGGCCAGCGTGAGAATGTCGTCCGGTGCCGCAGCATCGTACACGACGGCTTTGGCAGCATCGCCCACGAACGTCTTGACCAGCTTGCGACCCAGATCTTCTTCGGCGCCAAGTACGCGCGTGCCCTTGTGCTTGCCTTCTTTCACATTGGCCGGATTCGCGCCAAGAAAACTCGGGGTTGTCGCAACCAACTTGCCTCCAACGACAGTGAAGTTCAGCGACACGTGATGCCCTTCGTAGCGAAATCCCCACGGTGCCGCGCCCGGCTTGTCCGAGGGCGTTCCGAAGATCAGAAACCAGTATTTTTCCGGGTCGCGTTTGACAGGATCTTTTTCGAGTTCAGCCAACACGCTCTCAAGCGACATGATGCGGGTCACCTTCGTGTGACCGGCGGACGACAACGCTGCCTTCAACAACGCCGTCCCCAGCTTGCGCTGCGCCACTGTCATTTCCTTCCAAACAGCGCCTTCGCGAGCCTTCGGAATAAAATGCCAGTCCTCGCGCAATTTGCCTTCAAACGGACGTGCGGCCTGCACCCGTTGCGCTTCGCTCAGGCCCGCGAGAAAGGCGTTCGCCGATCGCGCCAGCGTGGACCCCGATGTCGAGGCGGCGTCGAGCGACCGCGTCGAAAGAAAGATCCCGAGGACCGCCAGCGGCAACAGGGTGGGGACCAGGATCCGGGAAACTCGAAGAACAATGGGCATGTGCGTAGCCTTCGCGGAATTGTCGTTTTCAGTCAACCCGACATTTCGATGGACGACAACCTCACCGTGGTTCGACGCACGCTTTGCACCCTCATTCAACTTGTTTGGCCGGCCCGCTGTCCCGGGTGCGATGTTTTAATGACGCCGCGGCTCGGTGCCGACATCACCGGTCCGGCCGACATTTTCTGCGCCGAATGCCACCCAACCATCGATACGGTTGACGAGCCCTGCATGCGCTGTGCAATGCCTTTGCAAAACGGCACCTGTACAAACTGCGCCCGCGAGCCGCTCCCGCTGGTCAGTGCAGCCTCCGCCGTGGCTTACGGTGGCGCGATGAAACAGGCCATCCTTCGCCTGAAACACGGCGCACGCCGCGATCTCGGCGCGACCCTCGGACCCGCCTTCGCCGGGGCGCTGGCTCTGGCGGTCGAAAACGTGCCGTCGCCGAACGGGCACGTTCCGATCATTGCCGTGCCGGTCCCGCTTCATCCAAACCGCCTTCGCCACCGCGGCTACAACCAGGCTCTCGAACTGCTGCGCCACGCGGCGCCTGCGCAGGGGATACCTATCTTACCCGATGCCCTTATTCGTCGAGTTGATACGCTGCCACTCGCGAACCTGTCGCCAACCGAGCGGCGCGATCGGGTCCGCGATGTGTTCGAGATTCGTAGGGGATGCAACGTTGCTGGCCGCCACGTCATTTTGGCGGACGACGTCATGACCACCGGCGCTACCCTCGTCGCGTGCGCACGCCGGCTGCTTGCAGCGGGGGCCTCAGGGGTCAGCGCAGCGGTTCTGGCCCGCGCGATCTGACCAATAATCACGATTTTTAAATTCATCGCGCAAGGATCCCGCTCTCGTTCTCTTGACAGCCGCGCACGGGTCACTAACGTACACCCTTCGTTGCAACAAAAAAAACAGGCGCGTAGCTCAGTGGAAGAGCATCACCTTGACACGGTGAGGGTCGGCGGTTCAATCCCGCCCGCGCCTACAGACCTTTCGCGGCGCGCCTCTGGATTGCTTCATGTGCAATAAGGACGCTTCTCTCGCAGCAGCTGCAAACGCCTGCGAACGCGACCACCTCACCGTCAGTGAAAACGCCAAAGCGGGGGTCCCTGAGGTTGAGGCCACGTCAACGCCCACCAAGATTCGCGTGGAAATTGACCCCAGCGCTGATAAGCTCCGCGTCAAGAATTAGTAGCGCGCGATTAACCACCAACAGGGAGAAAGACCATCCGTAATTCGAGTTTTGATAAGAGGGACGCGGGACCACAGTACCGGGTAGGGCGAAGAATTCGCGTGCCCGAGGTGCGGGTTATCGGTGCGGACGGCAGTCAGGTCGGCGTTATTCCGACGCCTCAAGCCATGCGCATGGCGGAAGAACTGAATCTGCAGCTGGTTGAGGTCAACCCACGCTCCAGTCCTCCGGTGTGCCGCATCATGGACTACGGCAAGTTCAAGTACGAGACTGCGAAGAAGGAGCAAGCCTCACGCAAGCACCAGGCCGTCGTGGTCCTAAAAGAGATCAAGATTCGGCCGAAAACCGGTAAGCATGACCAGGACTTCAAGGTCAAACACATCCGCAATTTCCTCCAGGAGGGGAACAAGTGCAAGCTGGTGGTGGTGTTCCGCGGTCGCGAGATCGTGCACCCGGAAACCGGTCGCGCAATGTTGCAACACATCATTGAGGCAACTGCGGATCTGGCCCAGATCGAACAGACGGCCCTCATGGAAGGCCGCCGAATGGTCATGATCATTGGTCCGAAGCGCGGCTTGATTCGACCGGTGCCAGCAGCCGCTCGACCCGACACCAGTTCCCCACGTCTAGACGAGGCCGCGCCCGCGATTGAGGCTCAAACGATCGCCGCTGCCGATGGCGTCAGCGACGGGGCTGATGACGATGACGACGATGATGATGATATGACCGACGACACCACGGACTCGGTCACCGAGACCGCGTAGAAACAAAACGACAAATACCGCAACGCGCCTGTTGCCACGGGGAAAATTCCCGTTATACTGCGCGCCCTCCAGTACCCATACGCCCAGAGACGCCATGGCCAATTACAAGATGAAGTCCAACTCCAGCGCCAAAAAGCGCTTCAAGTTCACGGCAACCGGCCGTATCAAGCGCAAGAAGGCGCATCTGCGGCACAACCTGACAAAGAGCAAGAGCCAGACGCAGAAGCGCAATTTGCGAAAAGGCGGATACATCGCCGAGTCGCAGGAACATCAGATCCGCGCCCTGTTGCCCTACGGCTAAGCGATAAGAGGATTCAGCGACTATGCCTAGAGCAAAAGGTGGATTTAAGACGCGGCGACGCCGCAACCGTATTCGTAAGCATGCCAAGGGTTTCCGTGGCGGTCGATCCAAGCTGTGGAAAGCCACGATCGAAGCGGTACATCGGAGCTGGCGCTTTGCGTTTTTTCACCGACGGAAACGCAAAGGCGACTTCCGAAGGCTCTGGGTCATCCGCATCAACGCTGCCTCGCGAATCTTGGGTGTTTCGTACTCGAACCTCATTGCTGGCTTGAAAAAGGCCGGTGTTGAGCTCGACCGAAAGATCCTTGCGGACTTGGCAATCAGCGATCCGCAAGCCTTCGAGCAGGTCGTCAAGACCGCCAAAGCGGCGTGAGCCCTGCGGACGGAGGCGGGTCCCAGGGATCCGTCGGCGCGAACGCTTTGATTGCCGAACTCGAAGCAATCAAGGGTGATTTTCGCGTTGAATTAAATGACCTCACCGACGAGGTCGCGATGCGCGCTCTTCAGGCCCGATATGTGGGCAAGAGTGGTCGCGTTACCACCGTCATGAAGGGGCTTGGCAAACTGAGCCCCGACGACCGTCCTCTGGTCGGTCAGGCAGCCAATACCTGCCGAGACGCAATCGAAACCGCGATCGCAGATCAGCTGACCGTTCTCGGCAATGTCGCACTTGGCGCCGACCTACAGCGCCAGGTCGACGTGACCTTGCCGGCCCGCGGTAAGTCCCAGGGGTCGTTGCATCCCCTCACGCTCGTACGGCGCGAGATCGAGGGTATTTTCGCTGGCATCGGCTTTGAGGTCCGCACGGGACCCTGGGTCGAGACCGAGTGGCACAACTTCGATGCGTTGAACACCCCGGCCGACCACCCCGCCCGCGATATGCAGGACACCTTCTTCCTTGAAGGCGGCAACATCCTGCGCTCGCACACGTCGCCGGTGCAGATTCGCACGATGTTGGCCGGGTCCGCACCCGTGCGAATCATCGCGCCGGGAAACGTATTTCGCCGCGACGACGATGCGACGCACACGCCCATGTTCCCACAAGTCGAGGGTCTCAACGTCGGCGCCGGGGTTGGCTTCGCAGACCTTAAAGGCGTGCTTGAATATTTTGCCACCCGATTCTTTGGCAAAGGTGTGACGATTCGTTTGCGGCCCAGTTTTTTTCCATTCACCGAGCCCTCGGCCGAAATGGACGCCAGTTGTTTCCGATGCGGTGGGAGCGATTCAACTTGTCGCGTGTGCAAGGGTTCGGGATGGCTTGAGATTGGTGGGTGCGGCATGGTGCATCCCAACGTCCTCGCGTCGGTCGGATACAAAGCGGACGGCCTCACTGGATACGCCTTTGGCATGGGGCTTTCACGCATGGCAATGTTGAAGTACGCCGTGACGGATCTGCGGTTGTTCTACGACAACGATCTGCGTTTCTTGCGGCAGTTTCAATCGGCCTGACGGAGGCCCGGAGCACAAACCATGAAGGTTTCCTTGAATTGGCTGCTGGATTTCCTTCCGGAACTTGCAGCACAACCGAATGACAAAACCCGGGTGGAAAAGATCGCCGAAGCCCTGACGTCTGTTGGCTTTGAGATCGAAACCATGACACCGGTGGCACCGGGGCTGACCGGTTTGAAGGTGGCCGAAGTCAAGGCAATCGCACCACACCCCAAGGCTGACAAGTTGCGCATTGTCACGGTCGTTGCCGGTGGCGAACCGACCGAGGTTGTCTGTGGTGCAGCGAATGTTCCTGACCCTGGAGGTCGCGTACTCTGGGCAACACCCGGTTCGACCTTGCCGGGCGGCATCCAGATCGAGACGCGACCTGTTCGCGGAGTGTCATCCCCGGGTATGCTGGTCAGTGAGGGCGAGATCGGCCTCGGAGAGGGCAGTGAGGGCATCATCGTGCTCGGGCCCTTCGACAAGGCCAGTCCCGGCAGCGATCCCGTTGCCGTGTTTGGTCTCTCGGACTGGGTGCTGGAGGTCAACGTTACCCCGAACCGTGGCGATGCACTCTCACACCTAGGACTCGCCCGCGAGCTAGCGGCGGCGTTGCGAACTCCCTTTGCCCGTCCCGAAAACCCGGTGGTTTCCTGCACGGATGAATCGCCGACCCGTTCGGTTCGCATCGAGGACGCTGAAGGCTGCACCCGCTACCAGGGACGCATGGTCCTTGGAATGCGCCTCGGGCCAAGTCCTCTGCAAATGCGGATCCGTCTCGCGGCCTGTGGCGTGCGCGCCATTTCCAACCTCGTGGACGTGACGAACTATGTCCTCCTCGAGATGGGGCATCCGTTGCACGCTTTCGACAATGCCCGCATTGCGGGGCCCGTTGTCGTGCGCCGGGCCAAAATCGGCGAAACGCTGACAACCCTCGATGGCAGTGCACGCGAATTGCTGACCGGCGATATCATCATCGCCGACAACAGCGGACCCATTGCGCTGGCCGGGATCATGGGCGGGGCAGGGACGCAGGTCGGTTCGGCCACCGTGGACGTATTCCTTGAATGTGCGACGTTTGATCCCGTTTCGATTCGGCGAACCGCCAGGCGCCTTGCCATGCATTCCGAGTCTTCGCACCGGTTCGAGCGCGGGGTCGATGCGGACGGCATCCCTGCAGCGGCAGCCCGAGCAGCGTCGCTATTGGCCTACTACGGCCGAGGACTCGCCACCGATACGGTGATTGAAGCCACGTCCCGTTCGACGCCACAGAGGGTGGTATCGCTTTCGATTGAGCACCTTCGTGTCGTGACCGGTTTGCGCGATGCGCGCGAAGCCGATATAGCCGAAACCTTGTCGCGATTGTTCGGTGCGAACAACGTGGACATCGAGGGCAACGCACTCAAGATCACCGTCCCCTCGTATCGCCCCGACTTGCTGATTGGCGAGGACATCATCGAGGAATACCTTCGCCTCACTGGCTTCTCGGCGGTTTCGCCGACCGCCGTTTCGCACAACGCAAGTTCGATTCCGAGCCCGGAACTGCCCGCCGACAAGGCACGTGACCGGCTCTGTGCCTCTGGTTTTTCGGAAATTGTCACGTACGGATTCGTCTCCCGCCGTTCGCTTGCCGCGGTCGGTGGGGATGCCGAACTCGCGCGTGCCGTGGTGGTGCAAAACCCGCTATCCGCCGAGCACGAGGTCATGCGTACCACATTGCTTGCGGGCCTTGTCGAAGCCGCCGCACGCAACCTTTCGCGTGGCGTGTTGAGCCCAACCCTGTTCGAGGTCGGCCCGGTCGTTGAACGTCGTACGGATGGAAGCCGGATCGAAAAAGACCCGGTTTGGTCACCCGCACTTGAGCGCTCTGTCGCGGCCGCGATTCTCTGCGGAAATCGCGCGGATTGGTTGCGCCCGGGCGACGCCGTTGACTTCTACGATGCCAAGCGAGCGGCCCTTGATTTGCTATCGGCTTTCGCTCCGGCCGACACGTTTGTTTTCCGCGCAAACGCGGTGCCCGGCTATTTGCACCCTGGCGTGGGTGCCACGATCTCGGCCGGGGAAACGGTCGTCGGAGCGGTTGGTGAAGTCCATCCGGGTGTTCGAAAGGCCTTTGGGCTCGACACGCGCGCATTTTTTCTCGAAGTTGATCTCGACCGACTCAAGGCTATTCCGAACGCCATTCGGGCAGTGGCTCCGCCACGATTGCCGGCCGCAACGCGCGACGTTTCGTTCTTTATCGACACCGCTATCACCGCGGGCGACCAGGCCGAAGCCTTCGCATCGGGAAAGGAACCCTTGTTGGTTTCCCTGCAAATCCTCGAAGATTTCCGCGATTCCGCCCGAGTTCCGGCAGGCAAGAAGGGCATGCTCTGGACCCTGACTTACCGATCCGACGAGCGCACGCTGACCGACGCAGAAGTGGACGCTGCGCACGGCCGTGTCCTGGCCGGGTTGATGGGTCGCCTGACCGTCGAAGTCCGCTGATCCAGACGGGAATCTGCGTCAATTTTCCAACCCTTTGACAATACAGGGATTCTGGGATTATTTTTGATGTCATGACGAAGGCCGACATCGTGGAGATGGTCTACGAGAAAGTAGGGGGGTTTTCCAAAAAGGAAGCCGCCGAAATCGTGGAAATTGTCTTCGACACGATCAAGGAAACCCTGGAAAAGGGTGAGAAGATCAAGATTTCCGGATTCGGAAATTTCGTGGTGCGCGACAAGAATTCGCGCGCAGGGCGCAATCCGCAGACCGGGCAGGAGATCACGATCAGTGCCCGACGCGTTTTGACCTTCAAACCGTCTCAGGTCCTGAAAAACGGATTGAACGGTTAGGCGAGGACGATGGCCCGACGTGCGCCAACCCCGGTCGATGCGCGGGGCATTCCCGACAAGCCATTTTTCAAGATCGGCGAAACCGCGAAGCTGACGGCGCTTCCTGCGTACACGTTGCGCTACTGGGAAACCGAGTTCAGGTCCCTCAAGCCGCAGAAGACCAAGTCAGGACAGCGGCTCTACCGACGCAAGGACGTTGAGCTGCTCCTGCGCATCCGCGAACTGGTTCACGATCGCGGCATGACCCACGAGGGTGTTCGTTCCATGCTCCGCGAAGGGGGCCTCGACGAGGCCGCGCCAGCCCCGGTTCCGACTCCCCTTGTTGATCGCAAAACGCTGGTCGAAATAAAACAAGAAATCGAGGCCATTCTTGCGCTGGTTGAGTAGCGGTTTTTTAAACCACGTGGTAAGTGGGGCAGTCCGTCGGGGCGTGGCGCAGCCTGGTTAGCGCACCTGTCTGGGGGACAGGGGGCCGCTGGTTCGAATCCAGTCGCCCCGACCAATTTCAACCTGAAACGAAAGACCCGGGCATCTGCCCGGCCAGACCCCGTGCGCAATGGCGAAACGGCCGCTCATTCTGATCTCCAACGATGACGGGATAGCTGCCCCCGGTATCGCTGCCCTTGTCGAATCGGTGCAGTCGCTTGGTGACATCGTGGTCGTGGCTCCGGACCGCGAACGCAGCGCAGCCTCGCATTCCATCAGTCTCGACCGCCCGTTGCGGGTCGACACGTTGGCCGAGGGCCGTTACGCGGTGAACGGCACGCCGGTGGACTGCGTCTACCTTGGCTTGTTGCACCTTGTGCCGCGGACCCCTGATCTCTGCATCTCGGGCATCAACGCCGGTTTCAACCTGGGATCGGATGTCTTCTATTCCGGCACCGTGGCGGCTGCGGTCGAGGCGGCCCTGCGAGGCGTTCCCGCGATGGCTGTGTCGCTGCAACGCCACGACAAGCCCAATTATCGCCCAGCAGCAGAACTCGCAAGGGCGCTCGCCGCAGAGGCCCTGGACAGGGGGCCGCGGGCCATCCCCCAAGGCGCTCTACTCAACATCAACTGCCCGACTGGACTCCTGGGTCAATACGAGATCACCTTCCTTGGACGCCGAGTGTATCGGGATCAGGTCGAGGTGCGTTCGGATCTGCGCGGGCGGGCCTACTACTGGATTGGCGGACCGGAAGAACATGCCGAAGACGTGCCGGGCAGCGACATGTCCGCGATTCGAGCGGGACACGCGTCCGTCACGCCCCTCGGTCTCGACATGACCCACCGGTTATTGCTGAAGGATCTGCAGAACTGGGATGTGCGTGACTTCGTTCAAAAGGCCGTCGCGCACGGAGCCGAGGGCGCATGAAGAACCCCGTTGGCCACGCACTGGCGTTTGCGGTTTGCCTCGGCATCGGCGTCTCGCTCGCCGGGTGCGCGACCTTCTTCCCGCCCGAACCCAAACCGATGCACGGCGAAAAGCCACCCGGCCGCTGGCACGAGGTCAAGGCCGGTGAAACCCTGAGCCAGATTGCGGAAGCTGCGGGGGTTCCGGTGCAGGATTTGATGGAACTCAACGGCATCGCTTCCGCCGATCGCATCGAGGTCGGACAGTTCCTTTACGTGCTTGAGGCCTCCGCCGATCGATCGGGAGAGCCAACTGCAGCACCGGATCCCGAAGGACGTCCGGTCAACCTGGGGCCTCGCGGGGAAAGCTCTCGGCTGCGGGTTCCCGTGCAGGATGCTGTGCTTTCTTCACAGTTCGGACCGCGATGGGGCCGACAACATGAAGGCGTCGACTATGCGGCACCCACTGGCACACCGATTTACGCGGCAGCCAATGGCAGGGTGATCTACGCAGGCGACGAGGTGCGTGGCTATGGAAACATGTTGGTCGTACAACACTCTGCCGTGCTGCTGACGGTCTATGCACACGCCTCGGTGCTGTTGGTTCAGGTTGGGGATCAAGTTGCGCGCGGACAGATGATTGCGCGGGTCGGTGAATCGGGGAAGGCGACCGCGCCCCATCTGCATTTCGAGGTGCGCGACAACGACGTGCCGCGCGATCCGCTGCCTTATTTCAAGTAGGCAAGTCAGCCACTTGTTTCAACAACGCACCACTGCGTGTCTGCACCACAAACGTGATGGGTCCGTCGTTGAGCAGTTCGACTTTCATGTCGGCGGCAAAACGTCCGGTTTGAACCGGCAGCCCGATTGCTCGAAGTTGATCGGCCACCCGCTCATAGAGTTTGGTCGCCAGGGCAGGGTCGGCTGCGTTGTCGAAACTCGGGCGATTGCCCTTGTGGATCGATCCTGCAAGCGTGAATTGGCTGACGACAAGAAGCGCGCCTTGCACCTCTGCGACCGTGCGGTCCATCGGGGTTCGGCCCTCGAATATGCGGAGGGCGGCGACCTTGCGGGCGGTCGTGTCTGCATCGGAGTCTCCGTCGGCCTTTTCAACACCAACAAAAAGCAGTAGGCCCGATGCGATCGACGCGATGACGAGACCATCGACTCGCACCTGCGCGTGCGCAACCCTTTGTACAAGGGTGATCACTGTGACGCGCCTTCAAACAGGGACTGAAAATAGCCCTGATCCCGGCGGCTCAATTCGTCGCACAGGGAGGCCCCTTCGGAAACCAGAAAGGCGGTCGTCTCGTGGATGCGACGACGCAACTCGGGCGCAAGCGTATCGGGAATTTCTTCCACGTCGACGACGACGGGCGGGACACCGGGTGTCCACAACACGTCGACCAGCAGATCGCGCCAATCGAGCGTTTCAATTTGAATATTGGTCTCGTCCGCCACGTTAAAGTACCAGGCGAGGGTTTCACCTCCGGGTTTCATGAAATGGTACGCGTTGTAGGGACGTGTGTTCCAGAACGTTCCGAAGGTGATGGTTCCGGCCGCCAGATGAATATCGTGTAACTCTCGAGCGGCATCGGAGACAAACAGAACAACCAACCGGTCCGGATGCCGGTCCACCACGCGGCACTCAAAGGTCGATCGCTTGCCGAGAAGCGACCGTTTCGTTTCGGTGATGCGGGGCAACGTCAATGGATCCAATGCCAAGTCATGGTACCAGTAAAGAAAGAGCCGTCATGCCGAACCGTGCCGATCCCCGAATTCTCCGCCAACGCCAACTGGGTTTGGAACCCGCGCTCTCGGAGCTCACGTCCGAGGCGGACTACAAGAACCGACGACAACTGCTGCGGACGCTAGGAAAAGGAGCCTTGATCGGCGCTGGAGCTCCGGTGTTGGCGTTGTCGCGAACGGCGCAAGCGGCGGGATTGCCACCCTTCAAACCAGGTCCCTATGCCACAAAAGAAGAACGCACGGCCATGGACGACGCGCTGTCGTACAACAACTTCTACGAACTCGGGACGAGCAAGAGCGATCCGAAAGACAACGCCCACCACCTGAAACCGCGACCGTGGATCGTGAGCTGCGGGGGCGAAATCAAAAAAGGCGCGACCTTTGACATCGACAAACTGATCGGGATGTTTCCACTCGAAGAACGCATCTACCGTTTGCGTTGTGTCGAGGCGTGGTCGATGGTGATCCCTTGGGTGGGCTTTCCGCTGGCTTCCTTGTTGAAGCGCCTCGAGCCAACCTCAAAGGCAAAGTACGTCGCGTTCGAGACGATCAACGATTCAAAGATGTTGCCGGGTATGCAACGTTCGGTGCTCGACTGGCCCTACGTCGAAGGTCTGCGCATCGATGAGGCCATGCATCCGCTCACAATGCTGGCGGTGGGCATGTACGGTCGGGTATTGCCGAATCAAAACGGCGCACCGGTGAGACTGGTTGTGCCCTGGAAATACGGTTTCAAGAGCATCAAGTCAATCGTCAAGATCACGTTGCAAGAACAGCAACCGCCCACGTCCTGGAATCAATCGGCACCGAACGAATATGGATTTTATTCGAATGTAAATCCCGAGGTCGACCATCCGCGCTGGAGTCAGAAAAAGGAACGTCGCATCGGTGATTTCCTTCGCCGCACCACCGAGAAGTGGAACGGCTACGGGAAAGAAGTCGCAAGTCTGTACGGGGGCCTGGATCTGAAAAAGAACTTTTGACCCCCGTGCAGTAGAATCGCAGCCGTGCTGTCCACCCGCAGTTTGCGCAAGTTGACCCTCATTCCGTGCCTCGGGCCCGGGATCGAATTGGGCGTACGCGCGATCGCCGACGGATTCTCGCCGAATCCCATCGCGGACATCTTGAACATCCTGGGCTGGTGGACGCTGGTGCTGCTGCTGGTGACGCTGGTTTGTACACCTCTCAAACTGGTGTTTGGCTGGAGCTGGCCACCGCGGCTGCGCAAGATGCTGGGCCTTGCCGCATTTTTCTGGGGACTCGTTCACTTCGGATTTTATTACGCGATCGATCAGGGCCTGGATTTTTCGGTGATCTTGGATGATTTGAAATCACGAAAGTTCATCATCGTCGGATTCGCTTCGCTTTTACTGATGCTGCCGCTCGCATTGACCTCGCGCTCGTCGACGATCCGCAAGATGGGGCCCGAACGCTGGAATCGCCTACACCTACTGGTTTATCCCGCCGCGATCCTTGGCGTGCTGCATTTCGTCTGGCGGGTGAAGTCGGATTATCGTGAACCAATCATATTCACGCTGAGCTTATTTGTACTACTTGGGATTCGATTGTTGTATCGATTGCGGCCAAAAGCGAAAACAGCCACATGACGCGGCCCGGACCGACCGTCGGTGCGAAGATCGAACGTTGGCTGGTTGAGCAGCGGTAGTTGGAACTGTTCGTTAAAACGACCACCCAATGTTGGCGTTCAGAAGCGGAATGAACGCGCTGAACGATTCGGAGCTCCCGGTGTCGGAATCGCCCCGAAGGGCGACGTAGCCGAGTCCAAGCTGCCCATCAAAGGTAAACCCTGAAACGGTGGCGACCTTGTATCCAAGGAAGGGTCCGAGCGTTGTGCCAGCAACGACCGCCGCTTCGAATCCGTCCGTCGCAGAAACGTGCAGATACATCAACTCGGCACCTATCTGCATGCCCTTGCGAAAATTTCCCAAAACGTAGTACCTAAATGATCCACCGAGCTCAAAAATCGAAGCGGTAACATCGCTGTTTTTGGGCGTAATCCAGCCGGCGCCGCCTGTGACGGCGATGCCAATCTTCTCTCCGGAACGAAACTCGCCCGTCAGCTCGACGAGGGGGATGACCAGGTGTAGGGGCGAAACGGTGAGGGAGAACGACGGGAGCGGCGGCTCGGGCTGCCTATAAAGCAGCCCGGGTTGAGGGTAGCCATAGGGTCCCGGGGGTGGATATCCGGGTGGCGGATAACCAGCTGGCGGG
>JAWXBF010000269.1:0-16816 GCA_034439895.1 Deltaproteobacteria bacterium | reverse complement strand
GGATGCCCTTGCCCTTCACCGTGCATTGCACCGATCCGGACTCCCGGGCGCGGCGTGGCACTCTCGTTACTGCGCGCGGTGTCGTGCAAACGCCCGTGTTCATGGCCGTCGGGACGCGAGCCACGGTCACCGGACTCACGCCAGCGGATCTCAGAGACGTGGGGACGCAGGTCGTGCTCGGCAATACGTATCACCTGATGCTGCGGCCGGGACCGGAACACTTCCGGCGGGTGGGCGGGATCCATCGGTTCATGCACTGGAACGGCCCCGTGCTCACGGATTCTGGTGGATACCAAATATTCTCGTTGCCGTCTGAACGGACCATCAGCGAGCGCGGCGCACACTTCAAGGCGTACACGGATCAACGGATGCATATGCTGTCACCGGAGCGTTCCATTGAGGTTCAAACCGCGATTGGATCGGACATCATGATGGTTCTAGACGTTTGCATCGATTCAACCTCGGATCAGGCGGTAACACGCGAGGCGATGGAGCGAACACACCGCTGGGCCCTGCGCAGCTTGCGTGCGCGGACCCATCTCGAACAGGCTCTGTTCGCCATTGTTCAAGGCGGGCTTTTTCCCGAACTGCGCCGGGAATCTGCATCGTTTCTGACCCAACACGAATTCGAGGGTTTTGCGATCGGCGGACTGGCGGTTGGTGATACCCGCTCTGAACGCGAAGGGATCACGGCGTTCGCTGCCGACCTTTTGCCCGCACAGCGTCCGCGCTATTTGATGGGCGTGGGAACGCCGCCCGATCTGTTGCAGGCCATGCTCGCGGGCATCGACATGTTTGACTGTGTGATTCCGACCCAACTGGCATGGCAAGGCACGGCGTTCACGGGGACGGGTCGTGTTCGCGTGACCCGCGGCAGCAATGCGCTGTTGGACGATCCGCTCGACATCAATTGTGAGTGTTCAACCTGCAAGACGTTTACCCGTGGCTATCTGCATCACCTGTTCAAATGCAGTGAGCCGCTTGGGCCTCGGTTGTTGTCGATTCACAACCTGCACCACTACAACACCTTGATGGCTGAATCGCGTGCCGCGATCGAAGCCGGTTTTTTTGCAACCTATGCGCGTCGCAAGCTTGAACAGATCGACAAGCACGAACACAGCGAAAGAAAGCCCGTGTTGTGAAAGGTGACGACAGCCTCGTCTGTGAAATCGTGATCACCCGAAGTGGTGCCCGGGCGATCGTGGATCGCAACACGGGCGAGGTCATGCATCCGGTGGTTGGCCCTGCTGTTGAATCGACGCAGCTATACGTTGAACCGTCTCGTCTCTCGGATCGACTGCGGGACCCCCAATCGCAATCGCTTGTGATTGCCGATGTTGGATTGGGTGCGGGCTCGAACGCGCTTGCAGCCTGGCAAGCAGCACATCGATTGCGAGAACGAACCCGCCGACTCGAAATCGTGAGTTTCGACCGGAGCCTGCAAGCCATCGAATGTGTGATTGCAAGCGGCGACGCCTCATCGTTTGGAGTCGATGAGCGGGTGGCCGTCGCAATTCACACCTTACTGCGGCAAGGCCGTTACCAAGACGAATGCGTAGACTGGCGTTTGCGTCTCGGAAACCTGCCCAGGACCTTTGCAGAAGAGCCGGACGGCTCGGTGGACATTGTGTTCTGGGATCCGTTCTCGCCGAAGGTCAATGCCGACCTTTGGTCCATCGCCAGCTTTCGCGCCGTGCACCGCCTCTGTCGTAGTGGTGCGACCTTGCACACCTACAGCCGCTCGACCGCGGTTCGCACGGCGTTGTTGCTGGCCGGGTTCGTGGTGGGAACAGGGGTGATGACGGGTGACAGCAAGGAAACCACCGTCGCGGCGCTCGATGTTGCCGATCTCGATCGCCCACTTGATCGTCGCTTTATCGACCGCCTGTCGCGCTCGAGTGCTGCGTTTCCCGTCGATGCACCGTCCGACGCGATGGCAACGATCATTGCCTTGCCGCAGTTCACTGCGCGCTAATCGAGGCCTACGAGCGGCCCGCAGTTCGGGGATTCGCCGAGTCCATCCGCAGGAACGCCCATTAAACGCAAGACCGACGTTCCGAGCCGTTGATAAGGTTGGCGCCCCTCGTTGATCAGTCGACCGGTGTTGCGAATCCGGCCTGCACCATTCCCGACCAGCACCACCGGGATATCCTCCATCGTGTGCGGCCCCGTTGCAATCTCGTTGCCCCAGACGATGAGGGTGTTGTCGAGGGATGTCCCATTGCCTTCGGGTATTCCGTCCAGCTTGCGGGCAAGTGCAGCCACTTGTTGCGCGTACCAGACGTTGATTTTTAGCAGTTTGGCGGTCACGTCTGCGTTGTCGCCGTTGTCCGCATGGGCCAGCGTGTCGTGAGAATTCTGGTTGATACCCAACCACGAAAAGTACCACTTTTCGCCGCAGTTCCCCATCGGAAACGTCACGATGCGAACCAGTCCACACGAGATAACCTGGGCGACGAAATCGAACATCCACTGCATCAAAAGAGGAACGTTCTCTTCCAAGATAACGTCTAGACGTTGCTTCGGCGTCACAACGCGACCGCACCAATCGGGCCGCCCGGACCTGGGCGCGAGGGTTTCCGAAAGACGTTTTTCCAGGTCGCGAACCGCCGTCTCGTGGAACTCTAGCTTCGGTCGCTCGGACACCGGCAAGCGTGGTTTGAGTTGTCGCAGATCCTCACGGACATAATCCAGCACCGAACGATTCTGCCGAATCCGCAGCTCGGCGGACGTGGCGCGATTCGAGTCCGCTTCGCCAATCGGCGGCGAAAAGTACGTCGTATAGAGCTTGTAGATATTGGTTTCGGTTGGGACCTGTCGGTGCGGGCCCAGGTAACTGAACGAGGTTCGATGATTCTTGAACGGAGCCGTGGAGGAAGCCAATACGCCACAATTGAGGGTTGGGTTGGGCTCGTGAAACGACAGCTTCTGTTTCAAGAGCTGATCGATTGACGGGCCATTGCCCCAGGGATCGTGAAAAGGACCCACCGTTTTGTACCCGGACCATAGTCCCGCAAAACCAAAGTCGTGTCCGTTCCCCGCACCGCCTTCTTCGTTAAACAACCCCTTGATCACCGTGGTTTTTCGCCGCAAGTTGGCGTCGTCGAGCAGTGGTGCAAGGACTTTCGAGTCCGTCAGAACGGGCGTTGGCCAAAAGTTTGCCTGGGTGGTTCCGTTGGACTGCATCAGGAGGATGAGGCGAGGCGTCGGCGCGATTTCTTCGGCAAACGCGCGGCTCAGATACGGGAATAGCGTTGCCACGGGTGCGATGCTGGAGATCAGTCTGCGTCGCGAAATAGATGTGCTGCGTTTCACGGGACGGCCCCCCCATGGGTAAACGCGTCTTTGCTCGCGTAGGCTGCCGCCAGGGTGTCGATCCGGAAACCGTTTTCGATGAACCCATTCGTCAGATGCTCGATCCGGCAGCTGTCCACTGCGACCTCTGCGGTGCCTTCCGCGAAGCGCACATACTGGGTGACGAAACAACGGGCAAACGCCCGGCTTTGCATCAGCTTTTGGCCAAGGCCACCGGGTCCAACAAATGTGCCGTCCACGTCAGTCTCGATTAGTTCACCGGTGGCATCGATGGGCAATCCGTTCTCCTCGGTTCGATATCGACCTACCGCATCGAAGTTCTCGAACCCGAATCCGATCGGATCCATGTATCGGTGGCAACCCGCGCAACCGGGGCTTTCTGCGTGAATTGCAAAGCGTTGCCGTGTGGTTTGCTTTGGATCCGGCGGAGGCGGAATGATTTCGACACCGAGAGGAGGGGGGCTGATGTCCTGGCAGAATAGGTCGGCACGAACAAATAGTCCTCTTAGAACAGGACTTGTGAGATCGATCGGCGCGTGAGCCGCAAGGAAACCCGGGTAAGACAGAATGCCGCGTCGGCGGACGGGATCAAAGGGTGTTTGTTCAAACACACCGATGGGCTTGATCAAATCGTCACCATAGGTCTCAGCAAGCTCGGGACCCGGAAAACCGTAGTCCGCCAGAAAGATCTCGTCGAGTCGACTTTCTTTGTGGGTGATGACGTGGTCGAGAAATGCGTCGATCTCACGGCTCATCGCTTGCCGAACTTCGGGCGTGAAGGCGAAGTGCTGACCAAGTTCCTTGCTCAACATCGCCACATTGGTCAGTCGAAGCCACGATCGCACAAAAAAGCGCAGCTGCGTTTTTCCAGCCTCGGTTCGCAACAAACGCAGGGCTTCGGCCTGGCGGACGGCGGGATCGAAAAGTCCAGATGCGCGCGCCGACAATTCTGCGTCTGGCCTTTGTCCGGTCAGCATGAACGACAACCGTGAGGCGATTTCCGTTGCGCTGAAGAGGCCCGGGTGATCGTCGCTGCCAAGTTCGGTTCGATACAAAAAATGGGGCGACAGGAACATCGCCTGCAGCATGGTTGCGAGCCCCGCGCGGAAGGTCGATGATTCTGCGCCGGTTTGAAAGACGTCTTGCAATCTCTGCCGCTCGTCGTCGGTGAGTGAGCGTCCGAAAACCCGTGGCGACAACGCCTCGGCAAAACGTATTGCGCATGGCCCCGGTTGGCTGTCCGGTGGACAGGGCGAAAGCGCAAGCTGCGCCGGCGTCGTCAACGCCTCGGCCGCTTGCCGTGCCAGCGTCAGATAGTCTTCAAGTTTGCTGTCCGATACGAAAAGGGCATTGGCATTGTTGTCGAATCCACCGACGCGGGCATCTCGCGTGAACATGGCGGTTGAAGGCGTGTCTTTGGCTAGCAGCGTGCCCATGACTCGATCGATCTCGGAATCACTGAGTCGGCGCAGGCGGGCGAACGGGGCCTTCTCCTCTCGGCAGGGATACCCTGGTGTCACTGCGGCCGGTGCAGTCGGATTCGGAGTGGTCTCAGGATGTGAGTCGGCACATCCGACAAGCGGGAGCAAGAGCACCACTCGAATCACACGACAAGACAGCATGAACCCGCGACCGCGCGGATTATAACGCCTCCTTCATGGGGTTTGGAAACCGACATGTAAGTCTTCGCCTGGATTGGGGGTGGGAGCCAATCCGACACTGATGTCGCTGTTTGGTTAACCTAGTACAGTTGTTCCCGTTTTCATGTGCCATAGGGTTATTCTGTAGATGGTCGCAGCGATTGCCGCTGACAACGAGAGCCACGTTTCGTCTTTCAGGAGGACTGTAATGATCCGAGCAGTTTTACGTTCGTGTCCGCCCGTCTTGCTTCTGCTCGCTTTGCAGGGCTGCGGTGGCTCGGATGGCGATGGTGGTGGCGGTGGCGGCGGCTCGACAGGTGGTAGCGGTGGCGGTGTTGCGCTTGAGTGCCCCGCGGAGGGTCCAATCTCTCCCGGGCCCGCGCCCTTGCGGCGATTGACGCGCGCCGAATACAACGCAACCGTCCAGGAGTTGCTCGGAGATGCGACCAGTCCAGCCGACGCCTTTCCTCCAGAGGCACCCGTCAGAGGATTCAAGAACAACGTGACGACGCAGGGGGTGACCTTTGACCTTGCCAACGATGGTTTTCGTGCCGCTGAAAAGTTGGCAACCGATGCCCTGGCCCGACTGAATACCCTCGCGGCTTGTGATACGGCTGCCAAGGGAGAAGAACCTTGTGCTCGGGAGTTCATCTCGGCGTTTGGTCAACGCGCGTTTCGTCGACCCCTGACAGAAGCGGAAAAGGTGAACTATCTGGTGACCTATCAAAAGGGTCGAATGACGGGTGACTACAAAAACGGCATTCGTCTCACGACCGCGCGCTTTCTGGGATCGCCCTACTTTCTATATCGACCGGAATGGGGCGACGACGCACAGTCTCCTCAAAAAGGCGTGATCGCGTTGACTTCGTGGGAAACGGCCACGCGCCTGTCGTACCTACTTTGGGGCAGCATGCCCGACGCCGAGTTGTTCGCGGCCGCCGCCAACGATGGGCTGTCGACCGATGAACAGATCGATGCGCAGGTTGAGCGCATGTTGGCTGATGCGCGGGCAAAACCGGCCATTCGGCAGTTCTACTCGGGTTGGTTGTTGCTCGACAAACTGGCCGCCGCTGCCAAGAGCGAAAAACTCTTCCCGGGCTTCAGCAAGATCGTCCCTGCCATGCAAGAAGAAATCAAGATGTTCATGGACGATGTGTTGTGGAACGGCTCGATTGGCGAGTTGTTCTCGGCCGATCATACCTTCGTGAACAAAGAACTGTCGTCCTTCCTATCCCTGCCTGGCAACGCCGCGGCGGGTACGGCCTTCGAGCGATTCACGCTGGATCCGATGGGAGGGGACGGACCTGGCAAACGAGCGGGCATCCTGTCGATGCCCGGTTTGTTGGCCGCCTTCTCCAAGCCAGATGAAACCAGCCCGATCTTGCGCGGAAAGTTTGTGACCGAACAGATTTTGTGTGCCGAGATTCCTTTGCCGCCCGGAAACGTACCACCAATCCCGGCGGTCGACACCTCAACCCTCACGACCCGCCAGCGCTTCGAGCAGCACGCGGAGTCTTCCTGTGCCTCGTGCCACCGGTTGATGGATCCCCTTGGTTTTGCCTTTGAACACTTCGACGCGGCCGGTCGGTATCGAGACAACGACAAGAACCAACCCATCGACGCCTCTGGCAGCTTGCAAGAAACCGACGTGGATGGCGACTTCCAGAACGGTGTCGAGCTCTCCATGCTTCTTGCCGCAAGCGAAACGGTGCAGACCTGTGTTGCCAGCCAGTGGATGCGCTTCGCCATGGGTCGCGAAGAATCCTCGGATGACGAAAAAACCTTGTCGCAGCTTCGTTGCGGAACGATCGAAAAACAGGGGCGCTTTGTCGACCTGCTCGCAGCGTTCACCCATACCGACGCGTTCCGCTACTTTTCTTCAACGCAGGGAGGCCAGTAAAAATGAAAACCATCAGTCGTCGAACCGTACTGCGCGGTGCGGGTGGTCTGGTCGTGCCACTGCCCTTGCTGGACATCATGGGTCGCGCGAAATTTGCGGGCGCGCAAGCAGCCCTCGATAAAAAAGGGCCGAACGGAATGCCCAAACGTTTTGTGATGTTTTTCACGCCTTGCGGTCAGGGTCCAGACTGGCTGAAGAGCACAAACACCGGTGGCAAACTCACCTTTGCACCCGCGCTCAAGGGTCTTGATCGCCACGCGGACAAGATCTTGATGCTCGATGGCATCAACAACCAGAGTGCGTTGCATGATGCCGGAGACATCGATCCCGGTCATTTGAAACCGGTTCTGAACACGACGACTTGTATGCCGTCGATGGGGAACCTTGCTGGCGGCATCTCGATTGACCAGCGCATCGCCAACGAGATTGGCGCGGGTACCAAAATTCCATCGCTACAACTTGGTGCCCAGGCAAGCTCGATCGGTGTTTCCTACAAGGCAGCCAAACTGGCCGTGGCCAACATCAACGATCCGAGGCAAGCCTTCACCAAGCTGTTCAGCGATTTTGATACCAGCCAATTGGCATTGACCAAGATCAACGCGGATCGAAAGTCGATTCTGGACGGCATCAAGCAAGACTACACGTCCCTCATTGGGCGCATGAGTGGCGAAGACAAGATCAAGCTGCAAGCGCACTTCGACAGCATCCGTGAGGTCGAAAACCGCCTCGAAATTGCAGGTCCTTCTGCTGGGTGTATGAAACCCGAACAGCCCGCGGCCTCGGCAAGCGGGGTCGAAGGTCTCATCGCAGCAGGTGATGCGCATATCGGCCTCATCGCCACCGCACTTGCCTGCGACATGTCCCGGGTTGCGAGCCTCACCTATCAAGGTTCGGGTGGCAACGTGCAGTTGCCCGGTATGGCGAAAGGCCTCCACGACGCTTCGCACGATTACGGTGCGCTCGGCTGGCCGCTGCGCAATCGGTACACGGAATGGTTCGTTGGGCGGTTCGCAACGCTGCTCGACAAGCTAACCGCGTTCAAGGAAGACGGCCGTTCCATTCTCGACAATACGGTGGTCTTCTGGTGCTCCGAACACGGCGCCGGGAACCACAACTACGACTGGATGACGATGATGGTTGCGGGCAGCGGTGGCGGCTATTTCAAGACCGGCCGGCAGATATCCTTCCCCAATAAAACCAATGGCCTAGAGTACGTTCAGTACAACGCCGGAGCCAACAACGCGACCGGACCTTCGCAGGCCGATCTCTATGTTTCCATCCTGAATGCCATGGGCGTCGAGGCATCTACCTTCGGGGCTCCGGCCTATTGCAAGGGCGCCTTGCCCGGTCTCACGGGCTAGCGCCGAAGATCCCTTTGCGTCGCCGGGGCGGACCGGTTAGATACCTGTCACCGTGGCGACCTCGAAGGCATCCTCCGAATCCGAACTTGAATCCGCTCCCGCGACCGAGGCCCCGATCGCGGCTCCCGGATTTGCGAAGAAGAACCTCGTCATCGTCGGTCTGGTGGTGGTCGGTCTGTGGGTGATGGCCATCGCCTCAAAGAGCACGATTTTCCTGTCGGTGATGGGTGCCGTGACGCTCGCGCTTGCGGGTATTGCCTTCTGGGTTATCCGCCTGTTGAAACGCCAGAAGGGTCTCGCAAGCTTGCTGCAAAATGCCACGCAGTCGCCCGAGGCGCGGCGTGCTGCGATTGCCAAGCTCGAAGCAGGCAAGGACGCTGGTGACGTGACCAACATCATCGCGCGCGCGCAGCTTGTGGCCGCAGACGATCCAAAGGCCGCGCTCGAGATTCTCGAAGCGGTCGAACGCAAGAAGATCCCTGCGCATGTGCAGGACGATTTTGCCGTGTTGCTGTCGCATCTTTACCTCAGCTTTGGTCGCGCCAAGGATGCGCGGCCGCTCGCGGACAAGATCAACGTGGACAGTTCGGAACGCGCGGCCCAACGTGGTCTGCTGGTGACGGTGGTCGCAGAAAGCTGGGCGCGCACCGGTAAACACGACGATGCGTTGGCGCTCATCGCCACGGTCGACACCAACAAGTCGGAGAACCAACAGTTCAAGGTGCCTCTGCTTGCGGCCCGTGTGTTTGCCAAGTTCGCCGCCGGTAAAAAGGGTGGTGCGCGCGAAGACCTGCGCACGATGGCAATGGAAGATGCCAACCATCTGGCGAAGTTCCTGATGCCTCAGTTCAAGGTGCATCCCGAGTTGCAGCGGATTGCACGCGAGGTGGCCCAGGGCTCGCCTCAGTTGCGCGGAACCGCATCACATCCCAGCCAGCAGCGTCGTTCCCGCTAACACCCGATGGAAGCGGGCGGCGGCGATACCACGAACGCCTTGACGTGGTTTGATCCGCAACCATCGCCTCAGGATCGACCGACGATTTTTCCCAGCCCTTTCGCGACGCCACCGCATCCGCTGGCCCAGCGCGCAGCCTTGCTGTTGCAAGAACGTTTGCGCGCGAATCCCCCTCGCGGCCGAATGTACGGCGTCATGGTGGTCGAAGATTCGCAGGGTCGAGTTGGGTTCCTCTCCGGGTTTTCGGGACTCATTGACGATGGCTGGAGTTTACCCGGCTTTGTTGGCGCGACCTGTGATGCGCCGTTGCGTGACCGGTTGTGGGCCGAACACCGTGCCTCGATTGCGTCGCTGACCGCCGAGATTGACGGTCGGGCAAGCGGCGCGGAGGCGCAACTGCGGGCCGAAATCGAGGCGCTCAAACTCCGGCATGCCACGGCAGCCGACGCGTTGCGGGTGGTCCACCTTGCGAATCGACAAGAGCGCAAAGTGCAGCGCGAGAAACCTTCGATTGCGGGCTCGTCGGCGCAGCTTCGACGGCTTGAAAACGAGAGCCGGGCGGATGAACATGAACGCAAGCAACAACGGGCGAGGGCCGCCGAGGCGCTTGCGGTCGTGCAAGCGGACCTCAACGCCTTGATCGTGCAACGCCGTACCCTGGAAGAGACGCGCACGAAGAAGTGCACCCAAACGTTACACGCGATTCAGGGTGCGTATACCATCGTGAATTATGACGGCACGAAGGTGCCCATTCGCACTCTGTTTGCTCCCCGCGAGCCACCCGGTGGGGCAGGGGATTGTGCGGCGCCCAAGTTGCTAACCCACGCGTATCGAAATGGCCTTCGGCCACTCGCCATGGCGGAGTTTTGGTGGGGCCCGCCGCCAGAAGCAGGCGATCGGCGCGGGGGATTGTTTTACCCGTCCTGTCGGGGAAAATGTGGACCGTTGCTATCGTTTATGCTGCAAGGCTTGACCGTTGGCGTGACCGCCACGCCGGGATCAGAACCTGTATTGGATGACCAGCCGCGCACGCTTTACGAAGATGCCTACTTGCTGGTGGTCGAGAAACCGTGCGGATTGTTGTCAGTACCCGGCCGCGGCCGCGAGTTAAAGGATTCGGCATATCTTCGCCTGAAAGAAAGGCATCCCGAGTTCACCGGGCCCTTGTTGGTGCACCGTCTGGATCTCGATACCTCGGGGGTGTTGCTGGTCGCCAAGGACGAGGGGACCTACAAGGCGTTGCAACGGATGTTCACGTTGCGCGAGATCGAAAAACGCTACATCGCCTGGGTGGAAGGCTCTCCTTCGGGGGATGCGGGAACCGTAACACTTCCCATGCGCGGGGATTTGGATGATCGACCGCGACAGATCCACGATCCGGTGGAGGGCAAGCCGGCGGTGACGGGCTGGCAGGTGCTGGAGCGCACGCCGGATCGGACGCGCATTGCCCTTTTTCCGCGCACGGGTCGGACGCATCAGCTGCGGCTGCATTGCGCGCATCCGCTCGGCCTCAATGCGCCCATTGTGGGTGATCGACTGTACGGAACACTTGGCGATCGCATGTTGCTACATGCCGAGTCGTTGCGGTTTACCCATCCACACACCGGTGAGATGGTGTGTGTGAAGTGGAAGTCGCCCTTTTAGGGACGCCCTACCCCGACCAGGGCGTGGTCTTGTCGAGTGCCGGCAACAGCGCCCGTCGCAGTTGCAAAAAGTCGATCCCGCCCATCTTGCGATACAGGACCTTGCCACTCGGATCGATGAGCAAGGTGTAGGGTAGGGCGCCATCCCATTTTGGATCGATCGCCTCCATTAACTTGTACTTGTCGTCGTCGCTGAAAATCAAGTTTCGGGTGGCGGCGTGATGCTTCTTCAGGAATTTCAACACCGCCGGTTGCTCATCCGGAAACTGCGCCGCCACCGTGATGAGCTCAAAATCACGATGTTTGAAGTTCAGATGAACGTTCATCAGATCCGGAAACTCCGCTGCACAGGGCCCGCACCAGGTCGCCCATACATTGATGAGTTTCACCACACCCGGCTTGCCCTTGCGCAATCCTTTCAATACATCCGCATTGGCAACTTCGATTGACACTGGTTGCGCGTTAACCTTGTCCCAGAATGCGGCTACTTCGCCGGACTTCTCGGCCCACTTCGTTGAACATCCGAAGGCCTTGTTTTGTGCCACCGCCACGGGCTTGCCCGCGAGGAGTGCATCGATTGCGTTTCGGAGATCGTGGGTCTTGACCTTGTTCACGCGCTCACTGTCGTCGATTCGTCCCACATACCGCAGCTTGCGTTCAGCATCAAAGACGAAGGCATGCGGTGTTGCGGTTGGGCCGTAAGCCTTCGCCATCCCCTGGTACTTGTCCCCCGCATACAGATAGGGGAAGTTGAACTTGCGATCCCGGGCCCGGATCTTCATCGACTCCAAGTTGTCGTCGAGATCGGTATACCCAAGTTCATCGGGACGTACGCCCGCCGGGTCGCTTGGCGAAATCGCCACCAGCGTGACGCCCTTTTTTTGATAGTCCTTTGCGATCTTCTTCAACCGATCTTCGTAGGCCTGCGAGGTTGGGCAGTGGTTGGTCGTAAACACGATCGCCAGCACCTTGGCCGACGCGAACTCCTTGAGCGTGTGGTTTTTTCCATCGACACCCGGCAGTGAAAAATCCGGGGCCGTACTTCCAACGGGCAAGGTAGGAAATGCGTGGCCGTCATCAGCCCTGGCCGCAGTCGAAAGAGCAAGGAATCCAAACAGATACAACGCAAACATCTTCATGACGGGTCGCTCCTTACATCTTGTAGGGTTTTTCGCCCGCGGCCTTGGCGCCAAAGGATTTTCGCAGATCGGTAGCGGCGCTGGCCATGGTCTTCTTTCCACCCCAGGCCTTCAAGAAATAGGGGCCATCTGGGGTGTTCACGATCGCCGCAAGAACCTGTGCGTTGGCAACCGGTTTGCTTTGTCCGTTCATTGCAGGACCAACTGGCATGTTGTAGGTGCCGCTGATGGTGGCGAAGACGTAATCGCCCTTGGGAGACGTGCCCTTGACGAGCTCAACCGTGCGGCCACCTGGCTCGAATTGTGCAACCCAGCGTTCGATGTTCGCGTTCACGCCACCGCCACCACCGGCACCAAAGAAGAAGACGACGAACTCGCCGTCTTCGGTGTCACCCTTGGCCGCGGGGATACGGCACTGCGCTGCGCGCATGCTGCTGGAGGGCTGGGTTTGCTGCCACCCACCCGGGACCGAAAGGGTCAAAGTCCCTGCTTTGATTTCCTGCGTCTTGGCGGGTTTTTTCGGGCCCGCCGAGGCGGAGGTTCCGAGGGACAACGCAGCGGTGAGGCCTAACATCAGAATGGATCGGAGAAGCATGGTGGCTCACATCATGTCGGATTCGGCGAGCCCGTACAACGCAGATTTCGCGGGCGGCATTTGCCGATCGGTCGGAATACGCGATTCGGCCGTGAGCGCAGCCGCGGCACTGAAAGCGCTTTCGGTGCCGATCTTTGACCCATCGCGAGCCTTATAGACGTCAAACGACTGCCTAAATGGACATGGAATCGAGAATCGATTCTCCCCCAGGTCGTGATTTCGATGAAAAATCCCCTGCAAACCTTCAAACCCGCCGCAAGGGCCTTCGCCGCGGGCGTGGTTTTTCTCGGTGGCCTCGCGTGCCAGGGTAGTGGGGCGAAAGACGACGCTCCGATGGGCGGCTTGGGAGGAACGGCCGCTCCGGGGTTGCCGACGCAGGACGGGCCCGTCTATCTCCCCAATGGCCCAACGTGCAGGCCGGACGCCGCGCCGCTTTTGAAGCTGACTTCCCGTCAGTATCGCAACACGTTGCGCGATCTTCTGAAGTCTATTGGCGCCGAGTCCGCCTGGAAAGCCGCCGAGGATGCGCTCGTGACTTTGCCACCCGACCTTCATGAAGGGTACCGGCAACTGGATGATCGGGTTGCGCAGAATCACATCGATACGTACTACAACGTCGCACGTTCCGTGGCCGATGCGTTCGCAGCGGATGAAAGTTCGACCCGCACTGTGGCAGGCGCCTGTGCTGTTTCGGCCAAGCCGGATGCCGATTGCATGGAGGCTTTCGTCGAGAAGTTGGGACATCAGACCTTCCGACGGCCCATCACCGATGCCGAGCGCAATTTGTACCTGGATGCCGCGATGGCCGAAGCCACCAGCAAGGACGCGGTTTCGGCGGTTGCGTTCAGTCTCCTGATGTCGCCCCCCTTCGTCTACCACCTGGAACTCGGTGGTACGCTTGAAGATGGCGAGGCCACGGTCGTTCGTCTGGATGCCCATGCCCTCGCGTCGCGCCTGTCTTACCTCTTCTGGGATACGATGCCTGATGCGTCCTTGCTGGCTGCGGCTGATGACGGATCGTTGCTGACGCCCGAGGGCTACAAGGCGGAGGTCGATCGGCTATTTGGCGATTCGCGCACCCGCGAAACCGCCTGGGATTTCTATCGCCAGTGGTGGGAGTTGGAGGGTTTCCCGGGATTCTCGTCGGGCACCGTCTTTGCGGCGCATTCGGCGGGCCTCGACTTTGAGAAACAGGGTGAAGCGCATTACCAGGCAATGGTGGCCGAAGTTCAATCGATTGCGGATCATTTCACCTGGGAAACCGACGGCAATGTGGCGGATGTGTTGTCGACCGACCGTGCCTTCTCGACCTCCACGATCTTGGCTAAACTGTATGGCGTCGAGGTGTGGGACGGCAAAGGGACTGCCCCCGTGTTGCCCAACCGCGCAGGTCTCATCACCCGCGCTGCGACGCTCGTGACTGGCGATCACAAGACGGGCCCCTTTGACCGGGGCGCCTTTGTTCGCACCTTGATGTTGTGCGACGAAATACCGAGCCCCGATCCGGCAACCTTGCCGCCAGGCTCACTCGAGCCTCCGGCTGCCAGTATGTCCATGACCACCCGGGAGCGGTTCACCGAAAAAACACAAGCATCTGCATGTACGGCCTGTCATACGCATTTCAATGACATCGGCTACCTGCTGGAGTCGTACGACTCTCTCGGACGCTACCGTACCGAGGAAAAGGTGTACGACGATTCCGGAAAGGTCATTGCGACGTTGCCAATTGATATCGCTGCGAGCCCTCAGATCACCTCGGGTGATGAAACCCGTCTTGAGGGTCCGCTCGCCTTGGTGGACGCCGTGGTCAAAAGTGGTCGAGCCAACACATGCTTCGCCCAGCAGTATTTCCGGTTCGCGTTTCGTCGCCTGGAAGGCAATACGGACGGATGTACGCTTTCGTCGATCGAGCGGGCACTTTCCGTCAAGGGTGGTTCGTTGGAATACGCCCTGCGACAGGCGGCCTTCGAGCCGACCTTCCAGTGGAAAGGGGTGCCCAAACCATGAGTAGCAACTCGAAACAAGCACGGCGCGCCTTCCTGCGGGGCGCCGGCGGGATCACCCTGGGTCTGCCGTTTCTGTCATCGCTGCACCCACGCACGAGCCAGGCAGCATCGGATGTGCGACGATTCGTGGCCATCAAGTCGTACAGCACCCAGCGGCATAGCGACTGGTACCCGGCATTCAAGGGCAACGGTTATCAGCTCAAAAACGACGCCTTCGTGGGCTTCATGCCCATCGACGATGCGCCGGGCGCGACACGCTACAGCAACAACCCGCGTGCCGATGGCACCACGCATCTGACAAAGCCGATCGTCAATGGCCTACCCTATACCTGGGCACCGCTGTCCGACTTTGCAGCGCCGTCGATATCGCGACTGCTCAGCTCCGGGTACACGCGTTTCATCCCGAAGATGACGTTGTTGCGGGGCCTCGACATGCCACCGGACACAAACCACAACGACGGTGGGATGCTCGGAAACTATCAGGGATCGAATTCGACGAGCGCCCAGGCGCTGACACCGATGGCGACGATCGATCAAGTGCTCGCATTCTCGAACAAGTTCTACACTGCGGCGCCGCGTCTGCGATCCTTGCACCTGTCGCCGGGAAATCCGAATAGCATTTCCTATACCCACGACGGCAATCCGGGCGGACCCGTGCGGCAGGTTCAAGCGAGGCTCGATCCGCTCGCTGCTTACATCGACGTTTTTGGAACGGAAGACGCCTCACAAGGCGGCCCCAGCAAGAAGTTGCCCAATCTGAATGCGGTCTTCGAGGACTACCGACGCCATGTCAAACATCCTCGCCTCGGTGCGGGCGATCGACAGATGCTTGAACGCCACATGCAGTTTCTGACCGAGCTCGAAGGTCGAGTGGGTCGCGTGTTTGCGGCTCGATGCGTCCGCCCCGCTCGCCCCACATCGATTCCGAATCAACCGGTTGGCGGTGGTTTGACGGAGGTCGATTCAATTATGACCACGTACGACATCATGATCGACACCCTGGTGGCAGCGATCCTTTGCGATCACACGCGAATCGTTACACTTGATATGCGCAAGGTACTTTCAATGACAGCCAAAGGCCTCGTCGGTTGGTACCACGAGAAAAGCAATCCGGGTTCGTGGCACGGCGAGGCGCACGAATGGGGGACGGTGAATGCGGATCGCAATATCTTCGAGATCAACAGGTGGATGGCCGAAGAAGTGGTCCTGAAGGTCCTACAGAAGTTGGATGTTCCCGAGGACGGCGGAAAAACCTACCTCGACAACAGTCTGGTCTTCTGGGGCAACGAGCTCGGTTTCAACCACGTCAATACGGGTGTTCCTGCGTTGCTGGTGGGTGGGGCGGGTGGCAGGTTCAACATGGGTCGTTACCTCGACTACACAGACTGGTATTCGCGCTCGTTCTTCTCGCAGCAGGGTGGAAACGCCATTCAGGGCCTCGCACACAACCGCCTGTTGGTTTCAATAATGCAGGCGATGGGCCTGTCGCCTGGCGACTACGAACGCACGGGTAAACCGGGATACGGGCATTACACGACCCAGGGCAAACAAGCGGGTCTACTCCCGGTTGGGTACGACAAGGATCAGGGCGAGGTGTTGCCGGGCCTGTTCGTCTAGTGTAGCACAAACGCAAACAGCCAGCCCTTCTGAGGCTGGCTGTCGTGAACGAACACTGCTGTGTGCTACGGGGTATATTCGAAGGCCGTGACGCAGAAGTCGAAGGTCTTCGCGGACGTGCCGTTTGTCGAGATCTGGATTCCGACATCCTTGATCGGCTCGCCAGCGTAGGCTGCGCCGCCCGAGATCCAGCATTCTTTGGTGAGGGTGTTCATCTTCACCGAGTTGGCGCCCGAGCTGAGCGCGGTGCAGTAGTCCTTGCCACCGACGCTCGTCTTGAAGCGGGTTCCGTCCGGAACAGTTCCACTCAGCGTAATGCCAAACGTTCCGGTTGCACTCAGTGGAAGCGTTTCCGGGGGATTCGGTTCCATTGCCTTCTGCTTGACGTTCCAACCGAGGATAGCGCCCCAGGTCGTGTCGTACGCTTCCGCGACGACCACCGCCGCGGTTCCATTGACACAGAGCTTGCCGTTGACCGCGAAGTCCTTGGGCGAGATCGTCGAGCCTTTGGCGTCGGCGGCAGTGAAGAAGTAACCCGCCAGGTCCTTCGTCATCATGTATCCGCCCACAGTGACAATGCCGCTGCCAGATGTTGTGCCGCTGCTTCCGCCTGTGCTGGTAGTATTGCTGCTGCCACCGGTGTTG
>JAWXBF010000268.1:0-3618 GCA_034439895.1 Deltaproteobacteria bacterium | reverse complement strand
TCGCGTTTGTTGAGAGCGCCCCGCTGAAGTACACGGACCCATTTGGATTGAGCCCGCAAAGTCCGCAATCATCGCGATCAAGTGCGAACTGGTTTTGGAAGCCGAGTTGGGCGCGCTCCCTGGTGAGTTTCTCGGCAACGCCGGGCTGGTGAAGGGAATCGGGCTATGACGCGATGGTACTGGGCCTGATCGTCGACGTGAAAGCTGGCGCTGCAGGTGCGGTTGTCTACGTGCGCCTCGGGTGCCCACAAAGCGCTGTATTTACCTCCAACCAAACCTTGCGCGAATGCGGCGCCGGCTGGGGCAACCATGTGGTGGTTTCGCACGGCAATTCGCTTTACACCCGCTACGCGCATCTTGACCCGGCCGACGTCGCGGTCACGGTTGGCCAAGTCGTGACGTTGGGTCAACGCCTCGGTGGCATGGGAAACTCCGGTCGCAGCGATCTTCGCCACCTGCACTTCGAGTTCGGAAAAGAAGCGACGCCGTTCAACAGCTGCATTGCCGCGCAATCGATGGATTTCGTCTGCGATCCGGAACGCCTGTTTCTATAGAGCGTAGGCTTCTCACTACCGTGCGGCGGCAGCGGAGATCATCCTTCACTTCCGCCGCACTGACCACGTTGCCGCAGGTGGTGATCGACCAGTACCAGCGCCATCATGGCTTCTACCATCGGCACCGCGCGCGACAACACACACGGATCGTGACGGCCCCGTGGCTTGATCGTGACTTCGTTGCCGGCTGAATCAACCGTGTCTTGCTCGCGCAAAATCGTGGCCGTCGGCTTGAAGCCCGCACGGATGAAAACATCCTCGCCATTCGAGATGCCGCCCTGAACGCCGCCCGAGCGGTTGCTTGTGGTACGAATTGCACCGCCCACGTTGCGAAATGGGTCGTTGTGTTCGCTGCCCATCAGGTAAGTGCCCGCAAACCCGCTGCCGCTTTCGAAGGCCTTGCAAGCCGGCAGGGACAGCATCGCCTTGCCGAGATCCGATTCCAGGCGATCGAACACCGGCTCGCCCAGTCCCGCCGGAACGCCCCGTGCCACCGCGGCAATCGCACCGCCGAGTGAATCGCCTGCTTTTCGGGCCGCATCAATTCTGGCGATCATCTGTTCGGCCACTGCCGCATCCGGGCAGCGCGCAATGTTCGCGTCCACTGCAGCGCGCGTGACCATGGCGCTGTCGACCGTCGCGGACAGATCCGCCACGCGCTCGACCCAGGCGATAATTTCCACGCCCAGGTCGCGCTGCAGAATCTTGCGAGCAATCGCACCCGCCGCGACGCGACCCACCGTTTCGCGCGCGCTCGAACGCCCACCGCCGCGCCAGGCCCGCAGACCGAATTTGGCCTCGTAGGTGTAGTCCGCGTGCGAAGGACGATACTTCGTGCGCATTTCCTCGTAGTCACCGCCCCTTGCGTCCTGATTCCGCACCAGCAGCGAAATCGGCGTTCCCAGCGTCAAACCCGAATCGGGATCCACGCCGGAAAGGATCTCAACCGAGTCCTCTTCCTTGCGCTGGGTGGTGATGCGGCTTTGCCCCGGTTTGCGACGGTCCAGTTCGGTCTGAATTTCTTCGACCGCGATCGGCAGCTTCGGTGGACAGCCGTCAATCACCACGCCCACTGCGGGGCCGTGGGATTCGCCGAAAGTACTGATGCGAAAAAGTGTGCCGAAGGTTGAGCCCACGGCCCGAGCGTAGCAGAAACGTGACGATGTCGTGCGACGCCCGAATCGGTCTTGCTTTTTGAATGGAAATCGGGCGTTACTTGCGTCGAATCCAATCTAAAAAGCATGGCAAACGGAAATCCTTCGACGCGTTCCTGGTCGGTCTCTGAATCAACCGAGTTGTACGGCGTAAATACCTGGGGGCGAGAGTACTTTGCGGTCAGCGACGCTGGCACCCTCGTCGTAACACCCACCGGTCCTGAAGGCGGACGCATTGATCTCTTCGAGCTCGTGCAAGACGTGACGAGGCGTGGGATCGCGCTGCCGCTGTTGATTCGCTTTTCCGATATTCTCCGTTCGCGGGTTACCGAGCTACACCAGGCCTTCGAGCGCGCCATTGCCGAACAGGACTACAAAGGTGCCTACCGCGGCGTTTATCCCATCAAGGTGAACCAACACCGCGAGGTCGTCGAAGAGATCGTGGCTTACGGCAAGCCCTACCACTACGGTCTCGAAGCCGGCTCGAAACCCGAACTCCTTGCGGTCATGGCGCTCCTTGATGATCCCGAGGCGCTTATCATTTGTAACGGCTACAAGGACGATGAGTACATCGAGACCGCTTTGATGGCTTCAAAGCTTGGCCGTCAGGTCATCATCGTTGTCGAGAAATACTCGGAACTGTCACACATTGTCGACATGGGCCGTCGCGTTGGTGTCACGCCTCGCATCGGCATGCGTGCGAAGCTTTCGACCAAGGGTGCGGGCCGCTGGGAAGCATCGGGCGGTGATCGCTCGAAATTTGGCCTCACCACCCGCGAGATCATTCAGGGCGTCGAGTTCCTGCGCCAAAACGAGATGCTCGATACGCTCGAGCTTTTGCATTTCCACCTGGGCAGCCAGATCTCGGCCATTCGGTCGATCAAAAACGCCTTGCGCGAAGCGACGAGGTTTTTCGTCGAAGTAACCCGCATGGGCGCGAAATTGAAGTATTTCGACGCGGGTGGTGGCCTGGGCGTCGATTACGACGGCTCGCAAACCAACTTTGCGTCGTCGATGAACTACTCGATGCAGGAGTATGCCAACGACATCGTCTTTGCAGTCGGCGAAGCCTGCACAGGTGCTGAAATTTCCCATCCGACCATCGTTACCGAATCGGGCCGTGCCGTGACAGCCCACCATTCGATGTTGATCGTGAACGTCCTCGGCGTGGGTGAGTTCGACGTGGGTCGTGCACCAGAAAAGCTCGTTCGAGATGCGACCAAGGTGGTTCGCAACATGTTCGACACATTTAAAGATGTGTCACGAAAGAACGTGCGCGAATCGTATCACGATGCGCTTGAGTACAAGGAAGAGGCGCTTCAGCTTTTCAATCTGGGCAATTTGTCGCTTGAAGAGCGCGTGGTTGCCGAGGATCTGTTCTGGGCGATCTGCGAAAAAGTCCTGCGCATCGTGCGGGATATGCGCGAAGTCCCCGAGGAGTTCGAGGGCCTTGAACGGCTCCTTTCGGATACCTACTTCTGCAACTTCTCAATGTTTCAGTCGCTGCCCGATAGCTGGGCGATTGACCAGCTTTTCCCGATCATGCCGATCCACCGGCTGAAGGAAGAGCCCACCCGCAGGGCGGTTCTCGCTGACATCACCTGCGACTCCGACGGCAAGATCGATCACTTCATCGATCGGCGTGACGTGAAGGACGTACTTGAGCTGCATCCGGTCGGCGAAACCGACTACCTCCTCGGCATTTTCCTGGTCGGCGCCTATCAGGAGATCCTGGGGGATTTGCACAACCTCTTCGGCGACACCAACACGGTTCACGTGCAGCTTTCGCCAGAAGGTGGCTACGAAATCGGCCAAGTGGTCGCGGGCGACACGGTCACGGATGTTTTGAATTATGTGAGCTACTCGCGCCCCGAGCTCGTCGCGCGGGTTCGTCGCCATGCCGAACAGGC
>JAWXBF010000267.1:0-16513 GCA_034439895.1 Deltaproteobacteria bacterium | reverse complement strand
TTCGGGGGCGATGTGGTGAACCACGTCGGAGAGGATGATGAGGTGGGGCGGAGAGGACGGGACGTAGTCTGCCAGGTGCGTATTGGGCAAACAGACGACGCGTTGCCGGAGCTCGGGACGCAGTGCCTGCCCCACGGTTGCACTGATGTCGATCATCGTGGCGTGTAGCCCCGGATATCTGCCGAGCAACGCGTTCATGAGCTGGCCGTCGCCGCCACCTATCTCCAGCACGGTTGCATTGGGCGCAAGGGGTGGCAAGCAGTCGACAACCTGTTCGAGATCGACAAAAAATCCGCGATAGATCCGGCCGAGCGGTGCAAAAAGGCGCGGGCCGAGGATGGTGCGTACGAGCTTGCCAACCGAACGATTCATCTGCGCCGATATTGCCCTTTGGACGTGGCTCCGGCAACCGATGTTGATCGGAAGAAGACCCAGCTGCTGCATGTCGTTGCCTCGTCATGCTACGAACTGGCGGTGGTCCCTCTCGAAAAAACCGCCGCCAGTGAAACGTGGAAGGGGTACGCCGAGATCGTCACCTGCACGGTGATCTGGGCCGGTTTTTCGGTGGTGGCGAAGTTGGCCCTCGTGGGCGCCCGGCCGGAGGTATTGGCGAGCTGGCGGTTTCTGGTGGCAGGCGTGTTGCTTTTGCCGTGGTTGTGGCTGCGCAAATCGTTGCCCGCCTTGCCCCGGGGCATTGCATGGTTTCATCTGTCCGTGCTGGCGCTGCTGGGTGTGTTTTGTCACAACCTGTTCATGTTCTTTGGTTTGAAGCTGAGTACCGCGTTTGAGGGGGCGCTGATCTCCAATACGGTGATTCCAATCGCAACGCCACTCATCGCATCGCTGTTGAAAATTGAGAAATTTGATCGCAACCGTTTACCCGGTCTGATGTTCGGCACCTTCGGTGTGGTGCTGATCTTTGCGGGTACACCCTTCAAGCTGTCGCTACAATCGTCACACACCGTGGGTCTGTTGTTGTTTTTCTGCGCGGGGGTTGGCTGGTCGACCTACACGGTGCTGTCGCGGCGAGCACAACGGCAGTGGAGGGCGCGGGATATCTCGGCGTGGGTGACATGGATTGGTGCCGCAATGTTATTGCCCTTTGGCCTTTACGATCCCATCGTCAATGGCATGCCCGTGATGACGGCCGGCCTGTATCTGAAGGTGGGCTACATGGCGATCTTGCACACGCTGGTGGCGTTCTTCATGTGGCAAACCGGCGTGCAAAAGATCGGACCTGCACGCAGCTCGGTGTTGGTGTATCTCGTGCCGGTGTTTACGCTGGCGCTTTCGTCGGTATTTCTTGGTGAACGACCGACGAACATTCAGATGGTGGGGGGCCTGTTTGCGATGGGCGGCGTCATCTGGGCGAATCGCCGCGTGTCCAACGCCGTGTGAATACCCGCCGCGCGTTTCTGGGTTGGGGGTCTGGCGTTTCGGGCCGTGACGCACTATGGTGCGACGAATGCATTTGCATCCAAGGCTCACCCTGGTGGTTTTCTCTTCGATCGCCAGCTTGGCGCTGTTTTATGCACTGGGTCTTGCGCAAGCACGCCAGTCGGCAGCGCCACCGGCGTCGGAAGCGACGGGCGAAGATAAAACCCCGCCACCACCACCGGCCGAGCAGCCCAGTGCCGAGGTGTTCATGAAACAAGCGCTGAAGGAAAAGGGCTCCCGAAAATTGATGTCGGGTGTCATCTTCACGACCCTTCGCAAGGTTGCGCACGGGCGCTCGCCGAGTTCAAAAGATACGGTGACGGTTCACTACCGTGGTACGCTTCTCGATGGAACCGAATTCGACAGCAGCTACAAGCGCGGCGAACCCACGTCCTTTCCGCTCAATGCCGTCATTCCATGCTGGACTAAAGGTGTTGCCGTGATGAAGGTCGGCGAAAAGGCGCGCCTGATTTGTCCCTCCCAAACGGCCTACGGCAAACGGGGCAGCCCGCCCCAGATCCCGGCCGACGCGGTGTTGGTTTTTGAAGTAGAGCTGCTCAGCATCGAGTCGTAGCGGCCCGAGTATCATACCCCTCATGAATAATGCGAACAGCACCCAGATTGATGCGTGGAACGGCCGCGTCGGCGAAAAGTGGGCCAAGCTTCACGTCCGCCTTGACGAGATGCTCTCGGCAGCCACGGTTGCACTGAAGGCAAAGGTGGGCCCCGTTGCGGGCGAACGGGTGCTCGACATCGGGTGCGGCAACGGTGAGACCTGTGCGATCTGGCTCGAGGGCGGCGCGGAGGTCACGGGCGTAGATGTCTCCACACCGATGCTCGCCGTTGCCGCAAGTCTGACTGGCGGAAAGGCCACGCTGATTCATGCGGACGCGTCGATTTGGAAGGGCGAGGCGCTTTTTGATCTCGCCGTGTCGCGTTTCGGCGTGATGTTCTTTTCCGATCCAGTGGCGGCGTTCACGACGATAGCCTCCAATCTTCGTCCGGGCGGTCGGCTGGTATTCGCCTGTTGGCGTGCTGCGATTGAAAATGCATGGGTCAGTGTGCCGCTTCACGCCGTATCCGATCTGCTCCCGGTTGCGCCGCCCCCTGTGCCCCACGCGCCAGGCCCCTTCGGATTGTGTGATCGACCGCGGCTTGAAGGCATTTTGCAGCGGGCCGGTTTCTCGGACGTCACCATCGAGCCCCTCGATTTGCCGGTTTACTTCGCGCGCGAGGGTGGTGTCGAGGCCGCCGTTTCCTTTGCGATGCAGGTGGGACCGACCGGTGCTGCGCTGGGTGAGATGAGCAAGGAGGTGAACGCCGTGGCTGCCGAGCGCTTGAAAGAGGCCCTGGCGCCGCATGCGCGCGATGGGGTGGTGACACTCGGTGGGGCGATCTGGATGGTGCAGGCGTCTGCAGGGACTAACGTCTTGGCCGAATGATGTTTGGCATCTCAATGATTCCGCGCGCAGTCGCAATGGTCACAGCATGGGTTCGATCCGCCGCACCGAGCTTCTCGAAGATGCTGGAAAGATGGTTTTTTACGGTTTTTTCTGCCACCTGAAGCGCAGTCGAGATCGACTTGTTGCCCATGCCATCGGCCACACATTCAAGGATCTCAATCTCACGTAGGGTCAGGTCAAAAAGTCCCTTGCTTACAGCGAGGCTGTCCGCGGCTCCGCTCGATAAATAGGTCTTGCCCGAATGCACGGCTCGAATCGCCTCCAACAATTCCGCCACCGGTGCCGACTTCAAGACATATCCGCCCGCGCCTGCCGCCAGGGCGCGTGTGATGGCGCCATCGCCGTCGTGACTCGACAGCATGAGCACGCGAACCATCGGGAACCGTTGTGTAACGATTAGAACCGCACTCAAGCCGTCCATCTGCGGTAGACGGAGATCCATCAGCACGACGTTCGGTTGAAGCGCCTTGATGCATTCCAAACCATCGCGTGCCGTCGCCGCACTTGCGACGATCTCAATATCCGGTTGCGACGACAAAATGGCGGACAGACCGTCGCGGACAACGGCATGATCATCAATCAGGATGATGCGAATCGGTTCCATTACGTTTTCCTTTCATCGTTTTGCAAGGGTGCCCGGACTTCCACGACGGTTCCTCCCGCCGACGGCGAGCGAATCGTCAAGACGCCTCCAATCAGTTCAACGCGCTGCCGCATCCCGGCGAGGCCCATCCCGCCTGCGAACCGCGATTCGTCGACGAGACTGTTGCCGAGCCCCATACCATCGTCCGCAACAAGAAGTATGACGGCCTGTCCGGACTCGGGAACAAAATTTAGTTCCACGTTCAACGTGCGCGCCTGCGCGTGTTTCGCCGCATTGGTTGCCGCCTCGCGCGCGATGTACACCAGCTGCGTCGCAACCAGAGATTGCACAAACGGCGCGTTGCCGGTTGCAGAGAAGCGCAAGTGCATCCCTGCGGCGTCGGCGATCCGTTGGATGCGGAGCTCGATTGCGCGCACGAGCTCCTTGCCCGGAACCGACACCGACCGCAATCCCCACACCGCGTTTCTCACGTCCACCATGCCGTCGCCGACCAACTCGACGACCCGTTTCAGGTGCGTTCGCGCGCGTTCCGGATCGCGGTCCATCCACAATCCCGCGGCATCGGCGTGCATCTTCATTCCAGTGAGATCTTGCTCAAGGCTGTCGTGAATATCGTGCGCGATGCGCGTTCGATCGGCAACCAGTGATGCGCGCAGCTCGGCCCGCCGATTCAACCGCGCGCGCCAGCCCATCAACACCGCCAATGTGATAACAAGTGATACGGATACTCTGAACCAGGCGCGATGGTAAAATGGCGGGAGCAAGGTGATGTTCCAGGTTGCAAACGCCACGCGTTCGGGATTGTCGAGCGTGTAGGCTTGAACGCTGATCGCATGGGGCCCTGCTGCCACGTTTGTGAATTCAGCTCGGCCCGAGCTGCCGGTTTCGGTCCAGTTTGATCCGATTGTACCTTCCGGTTGTACGCGCATTCGATACCGAAGCCTCGAAGGAGACCACAACTGCGGCGAGAGTGCCTCGACCACAACCGTCCCGTGGCCGCGAGTCACACGCGTGCCTTCCTTCACGATGGAAACACCGTCAACTTGAAGCCTGGTGATGCGGACCTCGCGGGCGACGGAAGGCTTTTTGAGCCTGTACGGATAGATGCCGACCGCACCCTGGACCGTCGGAAACCAGAGTCGGCCCACCCGATCCTTGACGACCGAGGGCGAAAACCCACGTGCAGCCTCGTTGGTTCGGAGTCCGTCCTCCACAAGGTAAGGAATCGCCGCGACCGCCTTCCCCGTCCCGTCGAACCACGCATCGAGAGCCGATCGTTCTATGCGAGACAGGCCTCGTGCCGAACTCATCCACAACCACCCGCCGTCATCCTCGATGATGCTGTAAACGCGATCGTCCCACAATCCATCACGATGGGTGAAGCGATGAATACGCCCGTCCTTGATGCGATGGAGTCCTGCCCCTGCGGTGGCAAACCAGGCGGCGCGTTCTGCATCCACAAACACCGCCAAGGTCGCGGCTTGTACCCCGGCCGGACTCAGTGTGTAACGTTTGAGCGAACCATGCAACAGGTGAGCGGCCGACCCATCACCCATTGCCATCCACAGTCCGCTTTGTCCATCGAGCGCAAGATCGTGGACCGTGGAAGCCTGCTTCGGTGGGGGCGTCCAAACCGGTACCCATTGTCCTTGCACCATCTTCGCGACGCCGCCGCTTGCAAGGCCCATCCAAAGCTCACCGTCGAGGTTCCGCAGCGTGTGGATCCGATCGTTGGCGGGCACGTTGGCCAGTGTGACGGGAAAATATCGATGGGCATCCAAATCCAGTCGCGCAAGCGACGTGGTCATTCCGGCTGTCCACACGGCGCCATCATTCATCACGGCAACAGCGCGCAGATCGACGTGCCGCAATCCATCCTGCGCTGGATAGTTTCCAGTCGGTGTGCCATCCCAGCGGGTGAGGCCCGTTCCCTGTGTGAGCCAGATCGATCCATCGGGTCCCGTCGCGACGGAATATCCGGAATCCGCCAACATGCCTTCAGGTCGGCCGATGTGCAGAATGCCGGGATCAATCGCAATCCGACACAAGCCTTGTTCGGTTCCGATCCAGAGTCCTTCGACATCGGATAACACGGTACTGACGAGCGGGTATGGGATACCGTTGCTCATATCTCGACGCGCGACGGGTTCTCCACCGTCGAATGGCAAAGCAGCGACGCCGCCATAAAAACCGATCCAAAGTTGATTGTGCTTCGGATCCACGGCCATCGAGGTCAGCTGCGCAGATCGATATCCGAAAATCGTTGGTAACAATTTTCCATCTGCATCGAAGGCATCGATACCCCCGCGTGTAGCCGCGGCAAACACGCGACCATCCCTCGCAATGGCGAGTCGCCCGTATGGATGGAGATCCACTTTCACCGCGACATGACCACCGACCGCTCGAAACAATCCATTCTTGCTACTCAGCCACGTCGTTTCCCCCCGGCCGACCACAGCGTTTGCGGCCTCCGTGCTGAATCGCTCTGGCGTGTCACGAATACCGTTGGTTTTCCAGCGGAACGTTCCTTCGGTGCCAGCCAGGTAGATTCGGTCCTCGACAACGCCAACAATTTGAAGCGACGTTGTTGCGTCGAGATCGGTCGAGTGCACCACGGCGGTCCCACTCGCCTGCACGATGGATCGCTGGCTTGCACACCCCCAAACCGAGCCGTTTGCATCGGCAAACAAATCGCCCCGACATTCCTTTATCGGGCAATCCCAGGACCTACCATCAAAGCGGCACAGGCCGTTCTCGGTTGTGGCCCAAAGAAATCCGTCCCCGTCTCGCGCCAACGACTTGATACCCATTTGCCGCGCGTCCACCTTCGCCGGTCCGAAGGCAACGGTGTCGGGTTGCGCAGACACAGCCTGTTCCGTTTCGATGAGCAAACCGACAACGACCGCCAGGGTCGCAACTATGCGGGCGAAGGACACGCCCCTCCACCATAGAAGCGGCGTGTTCCGTGCGCCGGAGGATGCGCATCCACGCCGCCACGCCCGACGGGGGCGAGCCCGTCACCCTGCGTCGGCGGGGAAAAGTTGAGGAAAGAGGTGTTCCGCCGAGGCTGCCGAGAAAACCACATGAACGTCACCTTTGGGGGTGTCCGAACCCAGAATGCCGTGATTCAAGAGTTGCCTCAGCGCGTCTCGTCCTGCGCGCTCGGACTTTCCGAATTTTCTCGTTGCTTCGCCACGTGATACGGTTCCCATCCTGAAAACCTCGGCGACGACGTGGCCGTCGCCTCCAGGGATCCTCAGTTCATCGTCCACATAGTTCCGTAGCCGTTCGCTGAGAACGCCCAGGTCAAAAAGACGCCTCATGATCGCCACTTGATCAAGTGCCACACGCAGGAACCACTCTACAAATTCGGTGAGCGCGCGTTGCGACAGATTGCCTCGTCCATCCGTATCATGCTCTCTCGGGGCGTCCGCACGATCCATCATGCGTCGGTAGTCCGAACGATCCTCGATGCCTCGGGCAAGCCCCCGAGAGATCGACCATAGACCGTGTGCCCCAATGCCAGCGTCGAGAACCATTGCATGCGACATGAGCCTGCTGACTCTGCCGTTTCCATCCATGAAGGGGTGAATGTAGTTGAAACGGTGGTGCGCGATGGCTATCGCGACAATTTTCTCAAACTTTCCCAAGCGACCGATCGCGAATCGTTGATGAAAGTAATCCATGAACGCGGCCACGTGTTCGCTCGACGGGGGCTGATGGCGGCCTACCTGGATATCGTGTGCGGGTAACAATCGGAACGCGCCAGGTGTCATACGGATGTGTGAGCCATCGTTGCGCGGCACATCCAGAAAAGAGGCCGGAACCTCTTCGTAGAAACTGCGGTGCGTCCCCTTCACAAATTCTGGAGAGGTCGGATCTTGCAGCGTGCCTTGAAAAAAAGCGCCTTCGATGGCCTGTTGTATCCGGACGTGCGCGCGTGCTTCAATTTGCAAATCGCGTCGCCTCGGGTCCACGTCTAGCTCGTTGTTGAGCGCCCGTTCGATGTCTTTGGGGCGAGTATGGTGCCCCTCCATCAGGTTGCTGTAGTAGCAGTTCATCAGGCCTATCAAATGCGAAAGACTTGAAGCAGAACGCGGGTGCAAACGGTTTCCCAGCGCCGCACTCTCCGAGATCAACTCTGCGACCAGATTGCTGACGGCTGACGAAACGGGCTCAATACCGCAAGGCTCGATTCTGCTGGGGGACTCAATTTGACTCATCGTGTTGCTTTAGGCCGATCGCTAGCTTTCTGCCGGTCTTTTGTATAAAAATAGCCGATCTGGGATGAGTCCGTAACTATTTGAAAAATAAGCGTGAAACTGCTTATTTTTACGGGCAGTTGCCGATGTGTGTAGCCGATCTCAGGGTAGCAGCGCCTTTCGGACACTTTTGCCGACAGCGACTATTGCCAATTGCCGAGCGCGCGGCTCACCGCGATGCTTACCACCAGCGGCGATGACAAGGTTCCCGGTTCCTCGTCGCCAGCGATGATGTGGCGGTACAGCGGTACACGCATCGTCAGAGAGACGGTATTCATCCCGAACGGATGCACCAACGTTAACCCTCCAAGCAACTCGGTACGCCCCAAAAAACCGTCTTGCCGAATGATGTCGTTCCAGCGTTCTGGACGATCGTGGATGAGATCCAGACCCGCCAAAACCATCAGTCGATCGTAGACAAGACCCCCGGCTTGTATCCCTCCCAGAAGGCGATTGCCCGCGCGAAAGCCGCGTTTGTTCTCATAAAGGGTGAGCTGCGTTTGCGCGTAGGCGCTCAGCTGTACCCTTCGCACCGTCCGGCCAATGTCGATTGCCAGCACCGGATCAAAAGTGCCATTGCCGAACTAAATATGCTGATGTCGCAAGTCGCGCTCGCCGAGCGCAAAGGGGTCCGGTTGGATGCCCCCGAGTGTTACCGACAATCCACCGCGCGCCAACAACCACCAACCACGCAAGGTTCCGCCTATCCGACCCAATAACCATGGGTCGCCCACGCCGTACAACGTTTCATTGCGGTGGTGAACATCCGCGTCGAGGGGAACATAAGGCTGACCAGTGGGGTCTGTGTAACGAATGGTCGTTCTCACGAGGCGCAACGGAATGTGCATTTCCGCACCAATCGCACGGGTAAGGCCCACTTCGATCATGGTGCGCAACTCGCTCGGATACAGGTCCTGATTGTGGCGAAACTCTGGCTGCGTCGGTACTTCTCCGCAATCATTGATATCGGTGCATCCGGCACGATGCACCGTTTTAACGGTCGTTCCGGTCAACGATACGGTGGCCCGCACGTCGCCGGCAACCGACGTAATCGAGTTCAGCCGCGCCACTGGGATGTTGGGGTTCCTACATCCAGCACAGGCGTGCGCTTGCCTGGGTGTCAGCAGGAAACAAACGGCCAGCGACAGCAGTAAAAGCTGCGAGGGTTTCATTGTTGCTGACCCTTGGCGATCGCTTCATCAATGCCTGCCACGTCAAAGCCAGAAATCGTGGCCACCTTTCGGTCCTTTCGGCCGAAAATCACCAGAAAGGGCAGGTTCGATTCATCTTTCAAGAAGTGGGCAGTGATTGGACTTTCCCAGTCGACCACGTTCAGATTTCGTACTGCGATATCCTTGTCGCGTCCCAGCTTCGGAAAGATGTGTGCATCAATCATTCGACACGGTCCGCACCAAACGGCATAGAAATCGAAAATCGTCACTTTGCCTTTTGCCAGATGTGCTTCGAGGGACACCACGTCCTCTCCTTGCTTCGAGATCTCCTACAGATCAGCGCCCTCGGGTAACGTGGGCAGTGGGTCGAAGTTGAGATCGGGATGACACGCGAAGCACTGCGATTCGGCCACGTCGTGAATTCCGCACCAATCGTGAGCCGCCTTGAATTTCGGGACCAACTCGGGATGGCATTGGGTGCATACCTCTTGCGGGACTTTGTGCGCACATGCCGTGTAATTGGCGCTTTTTGCCGCACCAAGTGTGGTGACAGTGCCCATCCCCTCATCGTGACTGCCGGGCGCGGTGGCGCATCCTGAAGGTGCAAAAGCAAAGCAAACGGCAAGTGTCCACGGCGCCGAGACCATTGAAAACGGGCTCATAAGAAATCTCCGGAATGAGTAATACGATTTATACATGCACGCGACCATCAGGCCGCAACGCGCGCCATGCGATCGAATCGGCAACGGCACGGAGGTGAATGAAACCCGCGATCAGGTTTACGAGACAAAGAAGGAACGAACGCGTACCATGGGGACGTGCATGATCTCGTGCGGGTGGGCGTACAGTTCAAGGTCAACCGGCAACGGGAACTCGTGCGTTCGGGCGGGTGGTCGCAACAGCGTTACCGAAGATGGAAAGCCGAAAACTGTCGAATGAACACAGCATGAACAATCGACGCACACCGGCGCCGGAGCGCCATCTTCGGTCTGTCCCGGGCAACAGGGTTCGTCACATTCAACCAGCGTGGACGGACATCCGCCAGCCTGAGTACAGGGTTCGAACGACGTCGGCATGCACACAGAAATAACGACAGCCAACGTGCCTACGATCCGAATCACGTGGTCAGTTTAGCCCACACGGTTGGATACGCCACGCCCAATCAACATCTCACACGGCGCAAGTTTCCTTCGAACCCGCAACGTCCCTATGCCGTCGAGTCGCAGATCACGATTCACGTCGACGATTCGATGCGGCCGAGGTTACTTGCGCGTTAGAACGGAAGTTGATGCCAGCGATTCTCCAAGTTCTATTTTTCACGCGCGCGACCTGTATGTAGAATGTCAATTCGCAGCGGCTTGTTCGCGGCGTTGTGAGCAACAGCGCCGGTGCCCATTCTCCTAGGCATCCAGACGCGGCGACGTGGCATCGCCATGGTATAGGCATTGATAGTACGTGCGACAAGACCTTCGACGACTGATTAAGCTTTCACTGCCCCTTGTGGTTTCTCAGGTGGGTCAGATGACCATCGGGGTTGTGGACACGATGATGGTCGGCCACATCAACAACACGGCATTGGCGGCAGCGTCCCTTGGGCACGCATGGAGTCACGCGATCTTGTTCATGATCCTGGGGGTCGCGATGGGGGTCGATCCCATCATCAGCCAATCTCACGGGGCGGGCGATTCAGGCGCGGTTGCGATCGCATTTCAGCGCGGCATTTTTATCTCGTTCTTGCTTTCGATTCCCGCTTCGATCCTTTGGTTGCTCACCGAACCCGCCTTGCTTTTGTTTCGACAAGATCCGGAACTCGCGCGTTTGGCAGGGCGATATGTGTCCGTGCAGGTGCCAACCCTTTGGGCCTTCTTCTTGTTCAACGTGAATCGATTGTACCTTGCGGGCAGAGGCATATCAGCGCCGTACGTTTGGGCAGTTCTGTTTGCGAATATTCTGAACGTCTTGTTCAATTGGATTCTTGTTTTTGGAAACCTTGGATTTCCCGCGATGGGCCTCGAAGGTGCGGGAATTGCAGGCGCTGCGACGCGATTGGTGCTGGCGGGATCGCTGTTGGGTTTGACGTTTGGTACCGGTCTGCATCGCGATGCGTGGATCCCATGGACGCGCAAAGTGTTTGAGATGCGTGCCATCGGAGCACTGTTGTTGCTTGGCTTGCCCATCGGTTTGCAATTCGGTTTCGAGGCGTGGGCATTTCAAATCGCAACACTCATGGCCGGGATGTTGGGTGCAAACGAACTGGGTGCCCATACGATCGTGTTAAACCTTGCGGCGCTTGCGTTCATGATGCCACTTGGGCTTTCGATGGGTGCGTCCGCGCGGATCGGAAATTTGATCGGAGCTGGTGATATCGCCGGAGCCATTCGCAACGCGCGTCTGAGTTTGGTGCTGGGTGCCGGCGTCATGGGCCTTTCAGCTTCGGCGTTTTTGATTTTTCGCCATCAACTGCCAGTTTTGTTTGGGGCTGAACCCAGGGTGGCCGAACTGGCCATTTCCATCGTTCCGATCGCAGCCGCCTTTCAGTTGTTTGACGGATTGCAGGTCGTGGGGAGCGGCGTCCTTCGTGGCATGGGGCGTACCCGTCCATCGGCCATCTTCAATTTCGTTGGGTACTATCTCTTCGCCCTGCCGATGGCGTATTGGATGGCTTTTCACACCACCGCGGGTCTGCGCGGTTTGTGGTGGGGATTGGCGATTGGATTGGCGTTGGTCGCAATCGCTCTGGTCGCTTGGATAAAACGCGAAGGTTCTGACTGGATGGCCAAGGGGACGACGCGTTCCGTTGGCTTGCGCTAACGTGCGGCGTGTCAGAGCGCATCTGCCAGTCGGCTAGCTGAACCGAGGTTGCAGCACGTGGTTCTCGAGGTGGACGTGCGTGAACACATCGCTCTCCATTTGTTGTAACTCGGAGAACAGCGTTCGGTAGCTGTTGCACGCCCAGTCCGGCAGCGCGAAGTCATCGCTTGCCACACGGATCATTTCGAGGAGCTTTGCGACGGCAAGGTGTTCGTCGAAAATGGATTGCAGGAGCCCCGTGATCTTTGTCAGGTCGGGCTGCTCGGCGGTGAGCGCCGGAAAGAGCGTCTGCTCTTACTCATCGAGATGTGGTTCCAGCGCGTCCGCTTAGCTTAGTACCAAAGGCCCTTTGCCTTGATCCATCGTGCCAAAGGCGTTGATGTTCAGACCGAACGAGCGCGCGACCGCGAGCAGGAGCGCGTTGTGATACGTCCATGACGGACCCCAGGATCCCTCTGATGGCCGGGTTTTCGGGTAGGCAAGTTTCACCGATCGACCGGTCCGGAACGCAAAGCTCTTTCCCCCCGCTATCCAGATTGGAAATCGATACGATGCGTGGGCACCCACCCCGATCTGGGGATGCTGTCCTGTGGTCGTGTCCGAACCAAACAGGATCAGGGTGTTGTCGAGCATTGTGCCGTTGCCCTCCTGCACGCTGTCCAACTGCTGCAGCAGATAAGCCCATTGGCTCGCCCACCACGTGTCCCATCGCTTGTGATCCGCTAGCACCGTGGGGGATCCGTTGTCACCGGACGCGTGCGTGGTGTCGTGTTGACCAGGAAGCCCAGCGACATCAAAGGCGCTATCGGCACCGCCAATCTGCAGCGTGGCCACGCGCGCGAGATCACACGCAAAGGCCGAGCGGATGAGATCCATTCGCCTGCGAACGCCCGTTTGGGGGTCGCTGGAATCCGCCGCTGTGGCCGGCTTACTGCACCCAGCGGCCACCGGTGCCGCGGAAGCTTTGAGGCGGGTCTCCAACTGGTTGATCCCTTCGAGGTGGGCCTCGCACATTTGTTTTTCCGCGGCGCCGATACGGTCACACACCGCTTTGAGCTCACGGCGGGAGTTGTCGATGAGCCGTTGTTTGAGCATCCTCTGCTTCAGAAACAACGAATTGTCGGGGGTTGCCGCTCCAGATTCCACCTTGAGATTCGCGAACCACGTGTCGAAGGCCTGGCTCGCCGAGTTCAGTGGCTTTACCGGGTTGCCGCCCGAAATGAAAAATGCGTTTCCGTGGCCACCGGCCCCGGCGTTCAATCGCAAAGAAATTGATTTGTAGGTTGTCGGGGACTGCGCATATAGCGCGCTCGCCACCACTTGATCGATCGAGGGCGTCGCCGCATATTCCCCGTTTTTCCATGACCCGGTGAAGCATCCGTTGATGCCGTTCCCGTGCTCATTGTCGGACTCATGCGCTTTCCAGCGAGCGTCCCACCAAGAGCTTGACGAGGCCATGAGGCCGTCGACGTAGAGCAACTTGGATTTGTGCGGATTCAGAGCCTGCTGCGTCTCCCCCAGCGTGAAACTTGCCCCTTCTCCCGTGGGCCAGAACGAATTCTCCAGGTACCCCATCGGGTGAAACACGCACAGCAAGCGTTTCGGTGTAGCGCCCTGCGCGAAGGCGGCGTGTGGCAGCAGCGTCATTAGCTTGCTGGCGGCAGCGCCACCGACGATGGATTGAATGAACCTTCTTCGGGACGATGCAGGCTTTTTCATTGTACTCCTCCACGAAAGCGAAATGCGTCGGTCACCACGAACGTCAGCAACGAGGACGGCAGATCGCCATCGCCCTTGCCGAGCGCCATCGCGAACGAGTCGACGGTGCACGCATCCTCGTCGGTCGGCTCACGTCCATACGCAAAGCGGAACCATTGCGTGCCCATGCAGGGCCGAACCTGCTGACTTTCCCCCAACTTCGCTGACAACTCACGGGCGTTCTGAAACGGTCCATCGGCATCGGAGTCGCCCACGATCTTTTGTATCGACGCCGGAGCTACACAGCGACGAGGCCATCGAAGGCGATCCCCTCCCTCCAGGACAGATCTGGGCAATCAGCCCGGGTGGCGCAGAGGCCGGCCCCGGGCTTTATCGCATCGAGGTCGCCAGTGGCCCGGGCTCGGGCGTGAAGGTGCTCAACCAGCCGACGCCGCCCGCCTTCCGTGAGAGCGTCAAGGTTGGCGAGCAGAACCTCTACACGCGAGCGAAGGAACTGGTCGGAGACAGGAACCCGCGCGAGCACGAGTTCTCGATTCAAATGCGCTCGATGGACGCCGACAAAGGTGGGGCCGGGCTTGGCGTTCCCGTGCTGGTCGCCCTCTGCGGCGGCCTCCTCGGGCGCAACACACGGGGAGGTACCGTCGTCGTCGGTGCGCTTAACCTCGGCGGATCCATCGAGATGATTCCTAACGCCGTCGCACTCGCCGAGTTAGCCGTCGATAAGCAGGCGCAGACCTTGCTGATGCCCGTGGCCGCGCGCCGGCAGCTCAACGACCTGCCCGACGACCTGTGGACCAAGATCAAGATCGAGTTCTATAAGGACGCGTCGGATGCGGTTTTTAAAGCGCTGGTGGAGTGATGGCCGAGACGAGACGAGCCGAACGAGGCGAGCCGACTGCGTCTACTGCGGCGCAGAGACCGGCTCCCGCGAGCAAACCTTCCCGCGGCGCTTGGTCGTCGGGTGAACATGGGCATCCTCTGCCGTGCAATGGCAAGTTCCCGCCGCTCGATGCTCTTCGGTCGCGCCAGCTCAGTTCCTCAACGGTGTCATTGGCGTTTATTTCAATTCGCGCGGCAGCGAGGGAGGTGGCGTTTCGCGGAATACGGCGTGCAGATATTTGGGTGATACGATACCCACGAAAACGAAAATCGGCTGCGATGTTCTCGAACCCGCGCTACAATGCGGCCCGTGGCGTCGAATAATATTTGGCTGGTGCGGGCGGGTGAGGGCGGTGCGTTCGCCGACGAGTTCGAGGAGCAGGGCGTCGTGGCAATTGGCTGGTCAAAGGCGGGCCCGATCGCAGCGGCGATGTCGGACCCCGAGGTCGAGGCTTGTTTCATCAAGGCTTATCCTACGGCCAAGCCAGGTAACCGGCGCTCGGGGGCTGGGCAAGTCAAGCGGTTCGTTCGAGAACTCAAGGTCGGGGATCTCGTCGCGACGTATGCCCCCGATCGTCGGATATACCTGCTCGGTACGATTGCCGGGGAGGTCGGCTGGCGCGAACACGAGTTGGCGCGCGTTCGTCCGGTGAAGTGGACGCGCGCGGTGTCACGCGACGTGCTTTCTGCAACGCTTCGGAACACCCTTGGCTCGATCTTGACGCTCTTCAACGTGGAGGGTGGTGCCGGCGAGATGATGGAAAGGTCTGTGCCCCTTGGCGAGGAACAACCCGTCTCACCGCCAACGCTGGATGCCGACGAAGAGAAGGAGGATCTGATCCTCGGTGATACCGAACGGAAAGCTCTCGGTTTGCTTGAAGATCGTCTCGCCCGGCTCGACTGGAAGCAAATGCAGATCGTGGTCGCAGCCATCCTGCGGGCGATGGGTTACAAGACACGGGTGGCCGAAGCAGGTCCGGATCGGGGCTTCGACATCTTCGCTTCTCCGGACGGTCTCGGCTTTGAGGAACCCCGTATTTTCGTCGAAGTGAAGCACCGGCAGGCCCAGATGGGGTCCCCGGAAATTCGGTCGTTTCTTGGTGGCCGCAAGCCCGGTGACCGTTGCCTTTATGTCAGCACTGGGGGTTTCAGCAAGGACGCGCGCTACGAGGCGGAACGGTCGTCGATTCCGTTGACCCTGCTTGTACTCGAGGACCTGCGAACGCTTCTCCTCGAACACTACGAGAATCTGGACGCAGAGGTTCGATCGTTGGTGCCACTTAAGCGTGTGTATCTACCCGTGCCCGAATAGGCGGCCGGGTCGAGGTGCATACCGCACAAGAACCCCCTCGCCGCCGGTCGGCCTCGCGTCGCACGACGAGATCGCAGCGGCTGTCAGCGAGGGTCTGGTCATCGCTCGTCGTTGCCAAGGCGCTTGAGATCGCCGCTCAGGCATACGTGACCACGGCGGCGCCGGTGATCTTGTCACAGCTCGGTGTCACAGCTTGTCACAACTACGGACCGACCCACCGGTAGCGGCGCGTCGGGTCGGCCGGACCTTGTCCCAGTTCGGTGATGAGGATCGCCTGTTATACGTTCTGCCCCTTTTCGTTAGCGAGTACATCGGCGCGGATGGCGCGCTCGCCTTTCGATCGTACCTCCTGGGGCTGCGTCGCCAACCACTCCGCCTCAATGGCACATTGATCTTCGTGCGGTCCGTGGCTCATCCGTTATTGACACAGAGGGGGGTCGCCATTGCCAGGTTCAAAGTGAATCTCGACGAGGGCTTCCTCGATCGGGGGATTCTTGTAGTGTGGGCCGAGCGGATTGGTCATTCCTTCGTCCCTTGATAACACGACGCGTGCTGAGCGTATTTCTGTGCCACGTCGTTCGGGACTTCTGAACGTCGCGAATCCATTAAGGAACTTGCGACACGTTGTCTTGCGGGGTGGACGGGACTTGAACCCGCGGCCTCCGGCGTGACAGGCCGGCGTTATAACCAACTTAACTACCACCCCAAATATTCAGTTTTCAGAGCCAGCCGATTGTCCAAACGGACCGCCGACCGGGGCGTGATCTATACGCCCGCCCCCCATACCCGTCAAGACCACAGACGCCCCAAATTACGGCTCGCCGACGCCGCCGCGGGCTCCTCACAGCTTCGCC
>JAWXBF010000266.1:0-3098 GCA_034439895.1 Deltaproteobacteria bacterium | reverse complement strand
TAGTCGAAATATGACCGGAGGCGTTCTGGGAGGCCTTCGAGCTCCCCGGTTTCTTCGAGAGTGTTAGATGCCCAGTCGGCGAGGGTATCAAAGGCCCCTTGGTAGTTTTCGTCGAGGGACGCCTCTGCATCGTCGAGGGATCCAATGTACTCGACGACCTTCGCACCAAGTTCGCCGTGTTGCGCGACGAATGCGGCGTGCCGGACGATGCTGTCGATCGACTCGTATTCTCCGATGTTGATGCCGAGGAATCCGTCGTGGTCGTGGATGGCAAATTCTTCGGCGCCTGGTTCGCGGGAGCTTCGCAGGATCTTTGCGATTTCGGCGTGGATTTCCTCGGGCTCCTGAGAGGCGTCAATCCAAGCTCCGTGAAGCACGCCCGAGTTGTAGGATGCGAGGCAGGCGACGTAGATGCGGGGTCCGTCTTGTTGGCTCTTGGTTGAAGGTGTGGCGTTTTCGTTGTTGGACATTTGCGGCTCCTCTGGTGTCTGCCCCGTGGGGCGGTTTGTTCGCCCAAAGGCAGGGCACCGGGAGCTCCTGGAGAACGTCGCTGCTTTCTGTGGAGGGTTCCCTCTGGGAGACCCAGAAAGCAGAAGCGACAAGAGGCTCTGGGCGCGACCGTCCGGGTGGCCTGCGCGGGCAAACCGACACACATGGGCCGACAACGGGGAGACTCAAGACCCATGCCGAAAACCGCGCACCTCACCACCGGCCAACAAAGCCACCCGCATGCGCTCGCTTGCTCGCATCAACGAGGTCGCTATGCTGATTCGGATCGGCGGCGCCTCCGGCCTGGCGACAACTGCCATCGCCGCCCTCGAACGCGGCGTCAACAGCTTCAAGAGGCTTTGGGTCGATTGCTTCGTCGTCCAGTTCGCTTCGGCCGTGCTGTCGGCATGCTGGGAACCGCGAAGTTCGTCGTTCGTTTGGCTTCGTCGATCAGCTGTCCCACTTGCGATACGACCCGGCCCAAGAATTCCTCGACTGTCAGCTTTGAGCTCTCGATGGACCTCATCGCGGCCTCCCACAACGCCGTCATATCAGGCTGCGTCAGAACGTTCGGCAGCGCAGAAATGAGGGCTCTTGCAAGCGCAGTCGACACCACGTTTTTCCCTTGTTTCTCGACGAAACGACGTTGGTAAAGGGTTTCGATGATCTGCGCCTGCGTGGCTGGCGTTCCGATCCCATCCGCTTCGCGCAACAGCCGTTTGATTTCCGGGTCCGACACAAATCGCGCGATCCCGCTCATCGCCTGGATGATCGTCGCATCCGTAAATCGTTTGGGAGGGGTTGTTTTCAAACTGCGCAAGTCGACGCCTGCAATCGGGTGGACTCCATCCACTTCAACCATTGGCAGACGTTCGTTCGACTCGGCTTCATCGGCCTCGTCCGTGCCGCCAACAGCTTCCGCGTCTTGATGTTCACCTTCAAGTTTTCGCCATCCCAGATCGGTGGTTCGTTTTCCACGAGCAACAAATACCTCGCTCTCTGCGTTCAACACGATCTCGGTCTTTTCGTACCGATGCGGTGGTAGAAATTGTGCGACGTATCGTCGTGCCAGCATCTCGTAGATGGCCCGCTCTTCTTTCGTGAACCGACTCGTGTCCACCGCACGCGGCGTCGGTATCAGCGCATGGTGTGCCGTCACTTTCTTGTCGTTCCACGCCGCTGATTTTCGCGAAACATCGGTTCCAATTTGGCTCAATCCTGGATTCGATTGACCCACCGCCTTCAAAACAGAACTTGCCTCGGCGTGGTGGCCGACCGGTAGGTAACGACAATCTGAACGCGGGTAGGTCGCCGCGCAGTGGGTTTCGTACAAACCTTGGCACGCATCGAGAACTTGCTTGGCCGACAGGCCGTGGACTCGGCCCGCCTCGATTTGCAGATCGGATAGGCAGTAGGGAAGGGGAGGTGCTTCTTCTGCTGGGAGTCGTTCACACTTCACAACCTTCGCAGTCTTGTTCTGCAAACGCTTCGTTAACGCTTCAGCAAACGGTTGGTTGACGAGACGACCGTCCGCATCTTGGTACTGCTCATGCTGGGCTTCAGGTTTCCATGTGGCCGCAAACGGTTTGGTGGGGTGTCCAATTCGGACTGCGATCGTAAAGAAGGGTTTAGGTCTAAAGTTTTCGATTTCCAGATCGCGTCGGACGATGAGGCCCAGAAGCGGCGTTTGCACGCGGCCCACCGACACGATTTGACCGCTCTGGTTTCCAGCCTTGATCGTGAATAGACGAGTCATGTTCAGACCGAGGATCCAATCGGAACGCTGGCGGGCCAGAGCGCTCATGCCGAGCGGCCGCGTCTCCGCATTGGGGCGCAACCGCGACAACGCCTGAACCACGGCATCTCGATTCAGATCGGCAATCAGCACCCGATCGACCGGCCCTCGATAGTCGAAGTAATCGAGGACCTCGTCGACCAACAGTTGCCCTTCGCGATCCGGATCGCCGGCATGGACAACCCGATCTGCTTTCTTCAGCAAACGCTGGATGGTATCGAGTAGCTCCTTCGACTTCGGAATGTGTTTCCACACCTTGGGGACCATCGGTAAATCCTCTGCGCGCCATGCTTTCCACGCCGGGTTGTAAACCTCCGGTGGTGCTTGCTCAAGGATGTGGCCGACACACCAGGCAACCACGTTTCCTTGGCCACATTCGATGTGATTCGTTTTCTTGGTTTGTGGCCCCGGCAGCGCGTCGGCGATGGCACGGGCAAGGCTGGGTTTCTCCGCGATGAAAAGACGCATGCGGAGTTGTCGGTGCTGGGAGGGTAGGGCGTTCACTCGGGTGTGGGCGTGAGGACGCTTGGATCGCTCAACCGACGGACGCCAATCCGTCTAGCGACTCAAATTCAGGTCCGCTAATTGGGCACCAAGCGAACGATCGAATCGCTACTATTGCAGCCGCGTTTGCGCTTCAGTCCGATGAACGGAATTTGAATAGTCTCTGGCCTGGTCGATTGCGCTTGTTCTTCAATCCCGCTTACCTCAACGTGATTATCGAACCTCTACGAACAACAAATGCCCTTCGGCAAAGGAATACTTCATGGCAAAAAACGAAAAGACATCCAAGACCGTTGCATCGAAAGCCTCG
>JAWXBF010000265.1:0-7540 GCA_034439895.1 Deltaproteobacteria bacterium | reverse complement strand
CGGTTGACGCGCAACTCATCCACAAAACAAAAAAAATCGGCAGCCATCCCAAGTGTGACACGCACCACATTGTAGTCCTCCCCGTATCGATGTCTCAACCCGAGACGCACTGGTCACCTTTTCACGGCCAGGCTTGGTATGGGTGCCGGTGTGGGCTCTGAGGGTGCAGCGGCCGCTCGCAACCGTCGTTTTGGGAAGTTTGTCCAGTCCTACCCGGCTAACTTTGATCGTGCTGCCAGCGGTGTATCCATCGCCGCCCCCCGCGCGATGGGTTCCGCCGTATCGAAAGAGGCGCTATAAACTCCACGGAATGACGATCGAAAAACGAAGGGTCCGTCGTTACGCGTTGATATGGGTCGTCGCGATGGTGGGAGCATCGCAATCCAGCAGCGCATTTGCGGCCAATGGTGATGCCAGCCTTGGTGGCAAGATCCAATACAACCGCGACGTGCGCCCGATCTTGTCGGAGAATTGCTTTTTCTGTCACGGCCCGGACAAGGCGCATCGCAAAGCTGGATTGCGTCTGGATATCCGCGAGGCTGCGCTTGAAGACGCGGCGTTTGTGCCGGGGAACGCGGAAAAAAGCGAGCTAATCACCCGTATCACGACTTCGGACGAGGAAGATCTGATGCCGCCCGCGTCGACGCACAAGACGTTGAGCGCCAAGCAAATCGACGTATTGCGCCGCTGGATCGTCGAGGGGGCCGAATACCAGCCCCATTGGTCCTACGTCAAAGTAGTGCGCCCTAAATTCCCGATCGCCACGCAACCCGTGACGGCGGCCGAGAATCCAATCGATCGGTTCATCGATGCAACCCTGGCGGAACGTGGACTGCAACCCGCCGTTCCGGCTTCGCCCGCAATGTTGTTGCGACGGGTGGCGCTTGATCTTGTTGGCTTGCCACCGTCTCCCAAAGAGATCGCGAGCTTTGGCAAACGTGCGGCGCATCACTTCGACGAGGCCTATCGCGAAGAAGTGCGGCGCCTGCTCGCGTCGCCCCACTACGGTGAGCGAATGGCTGTGCCGTGGTTGGATGTCGTACGTTATGCCGACACGGTCGGGTATCACGGCGATCAGAACCAGAACATTTTTCCTTACCGGGACTATGTGATTGCGGCCTTCAATCAGAACAAGCCTTTCGACCAGTTCACGATGGAACAATTGGCGGGCGATTTGCTTCCCAATGCAACCGTCGCGCAGCGGGTCGCGACGGGATTCAACCGGTTGAACATGGTGACGCGAGAAGGCGGCGCGCAAGCCAAAGAGTATCTCGCGAAGTACATGGGCGACAGGGTGCGCGCCATCGGTGCCGCGTTCTTGGGTTCCACCTTGGGTTGCGCCGAATGCCACGACCACAAATACGATCCGATCTTGGCCCGCGATTTCTATTCGATGGGGGCGTTTTTTGCCGACATTCGCGAGTGGGGTGTTTACGCGGACTACCCATACACGCCGGTTCCGGAACTGCCAGGCGTTGGCAACGATCACCCTTTTCCGCCCGAAATCATCGTCGAAAGCCCATCCGAAAGGGCGCGTGCGGCGGGTCTGCGAAAAGAAATGGTCCGTCTCAGTCAGCAAACCCTCAGAACGTTGTTTCGGGACGCTGGACAACGCCAAGCGTATTCAACGTGGTTGGCGGAATCGGCCAAGTTCATCAAGGAGAATCCAAGTGGTGCGGTCGTCATCAGGCCAACGCCGATGCAGGTAAAAAGTAGCCTTGATGAAGTGAAGGCCTCGGTAAATGGCGATGTGGTGATCGTGGAAGGCAAGCAAACGTACTCCGAAACGACGGTTTCGGTTGGGCGCGGTGCGCTTTCCAAAAGCTTGCAAAGTGTTTCCTCGGTACGCGTCGAACTCGTGCCAACCGATGTGCACAAGGGCGCGATCTTGCGAGAGGGATCGACCTCCGACGGGTTGAGCGTGCGGGTCAAAGTGGATCGCGCGACCTCGCAAGAGGGTTCCATGCGCGAAGAGAAAGTAGATTTGCGAACCGCGAATTCGTCAGATCGGGCAGAGACCTACAGCAACGGGCATTTGCGTTTCGATTTGAAGGACGAATGGCGCATCACGCGTTTGCAACTCACGTCGCGCCAGGTCGCCGAGTTCGAGTTTGCCCGTCCCGTCGTGCTTGCGCCGGGCGATGTTTTGCAAGTGATCGTAAGGGGTGAAGACGTGGCGGCCTTTCGCGTAAGCCTGTCACCCTTTGCCTCCCAGACAAGCCTCGATGCGCCTTCGATCAAGACCGCGGCGGTCGATTCACCCAAGGGGTGGCCCGCCTTCTTGCGCCGCGCTCTGAAAAATCCGCAGGGCAAAGATGCGCGTGGACTGCAAGAAATCTACTTACGCAGCACAATGGTACAACCCGCACGTTTGACAGAGATCGATCGCTTGGCCCGCGACCTTGCCCTCACGCGCGATGGCAAGGTGCCGACCCTGGTCACGATTTCCCAGCCGGCGCGCGTCGTACGGGTATTGCCGCGGGGAAATTGGCAAGACGACTCTGGGGCAGTCGTTGAACCTTCGCCGCCATCGTTTCTGCCCGGTTGGGACGCCATTCGTCCTGCAGGACGTCCCACGCGACGCGATCTTGCACGTTGGATTTCTTCGCGCGACAACCCACTGACTGCGCGCACCGTGATGAACCGCATGTGGCGGCAGTTCTTTGGCACCGGCTTGTCTGCGGTGTTGGATGATTTTGGGGCGCAAGGCGAGAATCCTTCGCATCCCGCGCTGCTCGATTGGTTGGCGGCAGAGTTCATGGAGTCGGGCTGGAACATCAAACACATGGTCGAACTCATCGTGAATTCACGTGCGTATCGGCGGTCTTCAAAAGTGGAGCCCGCAGCGTTTGCGATCGATCCCGACAACCGATTGCTTTCGCGCCAGTCGCAACGCCGTCTTGACGCCGAGTTCGTGCGCGACAACGTGTTGGCCATTTCAGGATCGATCAACCTTCAACTCGGCGGCCCGGCGATACGCCCCTATCAACCGGAAGGGTATTACGACAACCTGGAGTTTCCACAGCGACAGTACGATCCCAACACCGACGGTCAGCAGTATCGACGGGGCGTGTACGTGCATTGGCAACGGACGTTCGTTCATCCGATGATGGCCAACTTCGATGCCCCCTCGCGCGAGGAATGCACGGCGAACCGTCCACCGTCGAACACGCCCCAACAGGCGCTGACGTTGCTAAACGATCCGACATTCGTGGAAGCGGCGCGCGTATTCGCAGGACGATTGCTGTCTGAGAATCCGCGCGCGACCGACGACGAGCGCATCGATTTCGCTTTCCAACGGGCGGTTGGGCGTGCACCGAACGCACAAGAGCGCAGTTCGTTGCAGATACTGTTGGGCGAACAGCGCCAATTCTTTGTCGGAAACCCAGAGGCAGCGAAGGCGCTTGTCGCTGTCGGAATCCACCCGCGTTCGGATGCAGAACCAGCTGAACACGCAGCTTGGACTTCTGTGTGTCGCGTGGTTTTGAACCTTTACGAAACGGTGACCCGGCTATGAAATCACCTGTGATGCACATTGAACAAGCCTTGGCGTCGGCCGAAGGTCGCGCACGTCTGGCACGGACCATTGAACAGACCCAGCGGCGAACGTTTCTGCGCGGCGCGGGCTACGGCGTGGGTGCGCTGGCATTCGGGGCTTTGTCTGGTCGTGTTACGAATGCGCAAGCTGCCCCTTCCAATTCAATCTGGAAGGGTGTTATCGACAAACCCCATGCGCCGATTCGCGCCAAACGCATCATCCACTTATGCATGGCCGGTGGTCCTTCGCAGTTTGAAAGTTTTGATTGGAAACCCATGCTGCGCGATCTGGATGGAAAAGCCTTTCCAGAATCGCTTACGAAGGGTCAGCAACTTGCGCAATTGCAGGGCCGCGAACTTAGGGCTTTCGGGCCGCGCTTTTCATTTCAGCGCCACGGCAAATCGGGACAACTCATGAGCGAGCTGTTTCCCCAGCTTGGTACGATCGCCGACGAGATGTGCATCATCCGTTCGATGCATACCGAACAGATCAACCACGATCCGGCACACGCCTTCATGAACGCGGGATCGATCTTGAAAGGTCGACCCTCAATGGGGTCCTGGATGTTGTACGGACTGGGCTCAGAGACCCAGGATCTGCCCGGATTTGTGGTGATGGTATCGATCGGGCGCAATGGTGATCAACCCATATCGTCGCGGCAATGGTCGGCAGGCTTTTTGCCGAGCCGTTTTCAGGGGATTCAGTTCCAATCGCGCGGTGACGCCGTTCATTTTGTACGCAGTCCGCCGGGCGTCGACGCTCAGAACCAACATCGCATCGTCGACGAGATTCGAAAACTCGATGGCCTCTCCGCGCAATCTCTGGGTGATCCGGAAATCGACACCCGAATCAGCCAATACGAGATGGCTTTTCGCATGCAAACCTCGGTCCCCGATCTGACCGATTTCTCGAAAGAGCGCGCCTCAGTTTTGCAGGACTATGGCATTGAGCGGCCCGGCGATGGCAGCTTTGCCTCGAACTGTCTTTTGGCACGGCGCTTGGCCGAGCGCGGTGTCCGTTTCATTCAACTGTATCACCGCGCATGGGATCACCACGACCGCCTCACGCCAGGTTTCAAGAAAGCGGCGGGTCAGGTTGACCGAGCAAGCGCTGCGCTCGTGGCCGATCTGAAACAACGGGGATTGCTTGACGATACGCTGGTGCTTTGGGGCGGAGAGTTCGGTCGCACCCCGATGGGACAGGGCACGGGCCGCGACCACCACATCAAGGCGTTCTCGGTTTGGATGGCGGGCGGCGGGATCAAGCCCGGCATTACGTTTGGAAATACGGACGATCTTGGCTACGCCTATCTGCAAGATGGTCAAGAGGTCAGCGTCCACGATCTGCACGCCACGATGCTCCACCTTTGCGGCATCGATCACGAACGTTTGTCCTACAAATACCAGGGGCTCGACATGCGCCTCACTGGCGTCGAGCCCGCGCGGGTCGTCAAAGGCCTATTGGCGTAGGAGGGTTACAAAGCCGCGCGCGCATTAGGTAACTTTCACGTGCAATGGTTGGGACTTCCCGAATTGGCGTACAAAGAAAAAGACGCCAAAGCCTTTGCTTTTTGAACACCCGAATGTTGAAATACGTAATACGATACATTTTAGGGCGTGGGTCGTCCGGATCGCGGCCCTTGCCTGCTGCATGTTCTCCATGACGTGTACCGATGAGCTCGAACTGCAGTGTCATGAATTGAACGAAGCAAAATGCGGCGCGCGGACGGATTGTTTCGCTTACATGGGAACCCGCATCGATCGCACCGGTTCGTCGCGCGAACCGGTTTTTATCGACTGCCTGGACACCACAACTTGTCAGGGCCTTGCTGGTTACGTCGTGAGTGGGGGTGCTTGCTACTCCGTCGGTGGCATGTGCTCCCCTGATTATCCGTTGTGTTCGTTAAACACGGCCGACGGGCGCTGTGATCCGTGTAAGGTGTTCGTGAATTTGCCACCGTAGCGCCCACCCAACGAGCCCGTTGAACAAGTCGCGTTTCAAAACTCGTTCGCGACCGGAACCGCAGCTGTATCGTGATGGCTACGTGGTCGCTCCCAATGAGGCGTTCTACAACCTGGTCCCGGCTGCTGCCCCGCTAGCGTCCCGTACCGAGCGCCCGCGGACGAGTCGCTCGTTTCAGATCGAGCGGCGGCATTCCCAGCGTCGCTTGCTCGATCTCGATCAGGTGACGGAGACCCAAGGCTTCCTCGGGTGACAAGCGATCGAACTGTTTCAAATCCTCTTCGATGACGGGAAACCAATCCATGTTCATGAAGTCACGATTTCTCGGGTCCATTCCCATTCCCTTCGCCAGGTTGTTCATTGTGTGTGGCTCCATGATTCGGCATCTTGTGTGGCGACCAGATGTCGGGACGATGAGCGTCTTGTGAAATCGAAGCCCCCCCTGACGCGCGGCGTCTTTGCCATTGTGGAAATGAATTCCAATATTGCAAGAACTGCCGATGGTGCCCCCGAACCGACGGCGGTGAACGAACCGATGTTTGGTGCGTGGTACGTTATTCAGTCGTTCGCGATGCGACCGTTCGCGGCTACCACGTGGGGCTCTTCGGCGCGAAAGCCTTCTTGGCCCCAGATTGTGCCGACGTAGCCGGCTTGGCGGCCTTGTTGCCGCCGATGCTTTCGAGTGAGGCTTGCAGCGCAAGATCGGGCTCGCGCAGATATTGATTGCTCGACCAGGGTTTGTAGCCGGTCTTGCTGACCTTCACGTCCACGCTCTCGTAGCGCGAAACGCTGATTCGGGCGGGCGTGACGCCGACATTGCGTCCGTTTACGGTGACCGCGGCGCCCTTCGGCGTCGAGTTGATGACCAGCATCGATTTCGGGCGAAACAGGCGCTGCGAAACCACCAGGCGCTGGCCTGCAATGCCTTCCACTGTTCGAACAACGGGCTGGTAGCGATCGTGCCGAATGGCGACCTCGATTTGGCCGCAAGGAACCGCGGCCCCCTCGATCGGGGTACGGCCGATTTCACGGCTGCCCCAGTAAACCCGCGCGTCTTCGGGTTGCGTGATGACATCGGCGATGCACGAACCGTCGGCCGTCGTGGAAGCAACGGCAGCGCGGTCGACGGCGCGGTCGGTCGCACGGGCAACGGGTGCGGGGAGTTCAGGTTCGGCGACCGGTGCAGGTTCCGTTGCTGGTGCCGCGGCAACCGGGGCCACGGGCGCGACCACCGGGGTGGCAACCGGCGGGGTTGGATTTGTGAAAAGAAGCTTGCCGAGAACCAGGCCACCCACAACGCAAATCAAGAGTGGGATCGCAGCCCGGAGTGCCCCTGGCAATCGCCGAAAACGCACATAAAGCGGGAACAACGGACGAAGCCACCCGGGAACGACCGGCACCATCACCGGTGTCTCGTCTGCATCCATTTCCACCCGATCCTCTTCCACCCGATCCTCGGGCAGCACCGACGCCGGAAAAGGCGATCGCGTACGAGGCGGCGGAATCATGACCGGCGAGGGCGTCATGCCGGCGGCGTGAGCGAGCTCGGGCGGAATGGCACTGGCACGGCGAACACGATTCGGCGGGGTCGGATCCAGGAACTCGGCCACCTCGAGCGGCGGCGCATTGGCGTATTCCTCATAGAGCGTGCATTCGACAAACGAGGCAAGCGCATCGGTTTTGACGTCACCGAAGGGGTTGGCGGGAAGCAGGTAGCGTTCCTCGGGCTCCATCGCGGACGTGAGCGGCTCTGGTATTGCGCTTGGCCTCGCCATGCGGGTCGGGGCCTGTTGCGCAAAGGCTCGGTGGGAAGCCGCAGCGCCACCTTTGACGGGCATGGGTGCGGATGGAGCGGAAGGCGGTACCAACGCGACCGGGGGCTGCGACGGCACGACAGGCGGCGGTGCCACCAGCTCCAGTTTGCGCTCGGCGGGACGGGTCGGAACGTCGGTTTTGAAGGCCTCACCCCGCGTCCGAGCCTCATGGAATTCGGCCTTCGGTGGCGGCACCATTTCGATTCCTCCCAGGATCGTTCGACTG
>JAWXBF010000264.1:0-4773 GCA_034439895.1 Deltaproteobacteria bacterium | reverse complement strand
GCAACCGGCGCAACCGGCGCAACCGGCGCAACCGGCGCAACCGGCGCGGCGGGCCGGATCGGGGGTGGAACCTGCGAAGGCGTTGGCGGTCGCACGGCGGGCCCCGGAGGCGGCCCGGATGGAACCGGCGGCCCCGGCATCAAATCCGCCAGTCGCAGCTCCTCAGTCTTGTCCCTGGAAACAGTCACGCCGGGAGCATAGCCCGAGACCCGGGCGTGGTGTTACCCTCCCTGCATCATGGCTGACGAACCTCAAAGACCGCGGGCACCGACCCCGCCCCCACCGGGCACCGACGCCGCCGGCGATGATCGTGGCATCGGTGATTTTGTACGCCGGGCAGGCTCGGCGTTTTTTGACGTCGCACGCAGCTCGAAAGACGACGTCTTGCGCGCGGCCACCGGCGAAATCCGCGGCTGGTTGGATCATCTGGATCTCGACAAGGAGCTCATGAAGGCGCTGTCGAAGATGACGGTCGAAATTACGGCCCAGGTCCGCTTCAAGCCCAACGAAGAAGGACAGGCCGCAATTGACACGGCGAAAACCGACGTGAAGGTCAAACACGATACCAAGCCCGAGTAGCGGCGCATTGGCCTCGAACCTTCAACGCATCTGGATGGTGGCGCTCGTCCTCACGTATGTGGGGGTGTTTCCATTTTTTGGCCGCCTCCGCCACGCCAACGAGATGCCTCGCATCGGCCTCGCGAAACAGATCGTGGAACGCGGCACCTTCGACCTCGACGCGCTCGTGGAAGAGAAATTCTTTCTATCGGATGTCGATCTTTCGCATACGCCGGACGGACACGCTTATTCCAACAAGGCGCCCGGCGTTTCGTTCATTGGCGTTCCGATCTATGCGTCGACTCGATTTTTTGGTGAACCATCCCTGCGCGTCACCACCTGGTGTTTGCGTATGTTTGTGGTGACGCTGCCTGCGTTGCTATTTCTCTTCTGGTTTCGTCGACAGTTGCATCTGTTTGCGGACGACGAGAACGCGGTGAACACGGCGTTTGTCGCCTATGGACTTGCGAGCCCTGTCCTGCCCTATGCGCTACAGTTCATGTCTCACGCCCTGACCGCTGCCGCTGCGGCCACAACATTTCTCCTGTGCGTGCGCCTCGTGCGAGCCCGCCCAACGAAGCCCGAGCGAACGGCCCTTCTGGCGGGATTCTTCGCAAGCGCCTGCGTGATGCTCGAATACCAGGGATTTATCGCAATCCTCGTCATCGCAATCTACCTTTTGCGCTCTTCGCCTGCGCGGTGGAAAGATGCGCTGTTCTTCGTGCTCGGCGGCATTCCACTTGCCACCCTTCTCGGCTGGTACCACACGGTATCGTTCGGAGCGCCGTGGAAAACCGGCTATTCGTTTCACTCCGAAGTTTTCGAGGAAGGCGTATTCGGAACCATCGGGCCCAACCGCAAGGCGATGTTTCACACGCTCGTGAGTCCCGCCAACGGAATGCTGATGTTATCGCCCTGGGTAATCCTGGCGGGACTCGGAGCGGTGACCATATTTTCCAATCGTGACACACGTTCCCGACTTGGAGCCGAGGCTGCGGTGTGCTCGGCTATCGTCATCGGCTATGTCCTCTACGTCGGGTCGCTCGTACCCTGGTTTGCACGCGGAGGATGGACCGTGGGTCCCCGCCATTTGCTCGCGGCTTATCCCTTCATTGCCCTACTGGCTGCTGCGGGGTTTCAGTCCGTCGCAAAGGGGCTCCCGAACAAGCCCTGGACAGCGAGCGCTGGATGGATTGCCAGCCGGACGCTGGTCGTATTCTCGGCCATCGTTTTCGTCGTGGCCACAACGACGTACCCGCACTGGCCAGAAGGACTCAAGAATCCGCTCCACGAAGTGTCGTTCCGTTTGCTCGGCGACAACCACGCCGTCCATTCGATTGCGACGGCCATGGGCATGCACGGATTCGCCTCGCTTTTGCCCGAATATACCAGCGTTGCCATCGTGGTGCTGGTCTTGCTTGGCACGCACCGATCGACAACACACCGACAAACCTTTGCGGCAATGGCTCTCTGCGCGCTGTTGGCGACGGGTTGCGTGTGGCGGTACCAGGATTTCCCGGCCTCAAGATCTTATGCACAAAAAGCCTACAACTACGTCGTCAGCACCCTGGAACCGTAGCACGTGACACACGGCTTTCACTTCGGTTTTTTGTCGATCGCCGCGGAGTTGATGCAGTAGCGAAGTCCGGTGGGCTCTGGCCCGTCAGGAAACACGTGCCCAAGGTGACCGTCGCAACGGCTGCAATGAACCTCATTGCGCTCCATCCCGAATGAACGATCCGCGCCGGTCTCCACCGCCTCCGCGACGGTTGGCTGTGAAAAGCTCGGCCATCCGGAGCCAGAGTCGTATTTGTCGTCCGAAGAAAACAAAACGTTGCCGCATCCGGCGCAAACGTATTTCGCATCGTCGTGGCTGTCCCAGTGGGTCCCTGTGAAGGCGCGTTCGGTTCCATGTTTACGCAGGATCTGGAACTGCTCGGGCGATAGCTCCGCCCGCCATGCCTCATCGGTCTTGACGATCTTCTCGGGTTTGTTAGCCATTTACAGATTGTAATCGGTCGGAACGACCCCGGCGATGGGTGCCAACGAAACGGCCGCCTGTAGACACCTTTGCGCCTGCTCCGAGAAGGCAACAAGTGGTCCCGGTGGAAATTCGATGGTTAACATCGGCAGCCCTCGATCCACACCTAGCCAACTGCCGAGAGAGCCAGGCGTCGGATACCCCAGATCCGCCACGGCGGGCCAACCACAAGCCCCGGAAACCCGGTCGGCCCACGCCGCTGCCGGTCCGTCGGGATTGATGCAGGCGAACGGCGCATGCACCGCGATGATGGCGGTGGGTGATTCTCGTTCGACAAGCTCGGCCAACGCCCGCGACTCCGGTTCGGACAGCGGCGCGCTACCGGGATCGTACCCGGGCCCGTGTTCCCTCGTGAAGTTCCGCGACGGCCAGTTCCGGTTCAGATCAACATCGCGCGCCGAGTTTTTGGTGCCCGCCGACAAACCGTCAGGATTCAACGCGGGAACGACCAGAACGCGGGGCAATCCGGCGGGCGGAACGGACATCCAGCTTCCAACCAAGGCAACAATCGCCTCGGTGCTCGTCGGCTCGTCGCCGTGGACACCACCAATGAGCAGGACGCAGCCGCCGTCTTGCCGCCCAAATCGGCCCACTGGGATCGGCCGACCCAAGGTCGAATAACCCATGATCGAGGGGAAAGACGCGCCCGGTTCAACCCGCATTGCAGCCACGCAACCCACACTATACCGCGACTTCTTTCCGCTCTTTCGCGCGCCCGGCAAGGCAGCGCTTGGCGGTCATCCACGGTTCGGCTATCGTGCGTTTTTTACATGTCAACGTCGCCATTTGTCATCAAGCCGAAAGAAAGTTGTCGCTGGGATCTCGTTGCCCTCGGCGAAGTCATGTTGCGCCTCGATCCAGGCGACGGGCGCGTCGCAACGACCCGAACCTTTACAGCATGGGAAGGCGGCGGTGAGTACAACGTTGCCCGCGGGCTCAAACGTTGCTTCGGTCTGAACACCGCGGTCGTCACCGCGTTTGCTGACAACCCCGTGGGGCGCCTCGTCCAGGATCTGATCTACCAGGGGGGTGTCGATCAATCGCACGTGGTTTGGCTTCCGTATGACGGTGTGGGTCGCCGAGTCCGCAATGGTCTGAATTTCACCGAACGTGGTTTCGGTGTGCGGGCGGCGCTCGGCTGTTCCGACCGGGGTCACACCGCGATCGGTCAGCTCAAACCCGGACAGATCGACTGGAACAAGATCTTCGGCAAGGAAGGCGCCCGCTGGTTTCACACCGGTGGCATCTTCGCAGCGCTATCGGAGAACACGCCCGAGGTCGCCAAGGAAGCGATGGAAGCGGCGCACCACAATGGGGTCATCGTGTCCTACGATTTGAATTACCGGGCCTCGCTCTGGAAAGACATTGGCGGTAAAAAGAAAGCGCAAGAGGTCAATCGCGAGCTCGCCAAATTCGTCGACGTGATGATCGGAAACGAAGAAGACTTCAGTGCTTGCCTCGGATTGCACATCGAGGGTATCGACGATGACTTCTCGGAGCTCGATCCCGGACAGTTCCAGAAGATGATCGCGGTTGCGTATGAAGCCTTCCCCAATTTCAAGGCCGTCGCGACCACCTTGAGGTCAGCAACAACCGCCACACGGAACGACTGGAGCGCCGTGTGCGCGACAGGCGACGCCTTCTACCAGGCGCCGGTACGCAAAGATCTCGAGATCTTTGACCGCGTCGGCGGCGGTGATTCGTTTGCCTCGGGACTCATCTATGGATTTCTGTCGGGCAAAGACGGACAGTATGCGGTCGATTGTGGCGCGGCGCACGGTGCGCTGGCGATGACGACACCCGGCGACACCAGCATGGCGACCGTCGATGAGGTTGAACGCGTGATGAAAGGAAGCAGCGCCCGCGTTGCTCGGTAACACCATGTCAAAAGCGAAAAAAGCCGACGTTTTGGGCCGCATCCACGAAGACGGGATCATTCCGATCCTGCGCACCCCCACGGCCGATCTTGCCCTGGAGCTGGCCGAGGTTTTGCGATCGGCGGGAATCCACTCGCTCGAAATTCCGCTGACTGTGCCGCGTGCAATCGATGTCATTCAGGAGCTTTCGGTAAGCTTCTCACCGGATCTCGTCATCGGTGCCGGCACCGTCATCACCATGGAAGAAGCGATGGCCGTCCACGAAGCCGGCGCCTCATTCATCGTCATGCCGGTTTT
>JAWXBF010000263.1:0-7673 GCA_034439895.1 Deltaproteobacteria bacterium | reverse complement strand
GAAACGGTCAACGTTCGCTCACGCGACAAGGGCGAACTTGGCGAGATGACCGTGGAGGCCTTCCTCGGTGCAATGGGTCCCTGGACCAAATAGCGTTGTAAACTGACCTCAGCGCCGCGACGGGCGCGGTGCTACGGACTTGGCCGCGCCAGGTCCGTGCACGCGTCTGCTTTCAGTTTTCTCTCGGCCGGATAGATACTATTGTTGCGGAGATCACACTGGCCGTTGAGCCCGGCCCGCGACCTGAGTACCAACGTCAGTGCGATTGGCCAGCCGACGACCGATTCTTTGCTCAGCAGGGCTGCGAGGAAACAATCAAGCGTGGCGACGGCCCAGGCGAAACCTGCACCGGGTGCGAGGCCTACCGCCACGACGCCAGCCACAACTGTGCGAAAAGAAAGCGCCACTGCCGCTCCGAAGCCCGCGAGGATGCTGCTTGCGTGCATCGCTCGAGGATCGAATCCGAAGATCCGAAGAGCTTGATGTCGAATCGGTGCGAAAGAAATAGTAGGGGGCGGTAGCTGTCGTGTGCGACTTTGATCTCACTTGGTGGCGCGAACCGATGGCTAGTAGATAGATGGATGTGTAGCACGCAACCAAGGCAGGACAGGCCAGGACTCGTTTAAGGCGCTAGCGGCTACCGTTTGCTTGATGCGGGGCAATTCCCGGTGCTGAAGGTTCGGTCTCCACGTTGTCGTTCAGCCTATCACACTGCATCCACCGCCTAACCAATGCGACACAGCGCCCAGGCACTGAGACCTGGTAGCCTCACGCCGTGGTACGATATCTTCGTCAATAGACGGTTCTCGATGGACATGATGCCATGAAGCAGTCCGGTGAGCGTGTTGCCGCCGCGCCACTGCCCGATGCCGACGGCATGCGGGTCTACCTTCGGTGAGCGAAGTTTTTCGAGCATGAGGGTGGCTGCACGCGCCGGTAACAGCGATCCGAACCAGTATCCATCACGTTCAATGGTCAAACCCGCCTGTGCGAGTTGGTGGCGCAGCTGCCCTCCCGAGTAGCGGCGGACGTGTTTGAGCGCCACGTCGTGTCGCGAAAAAAGGCCTTGAAACGCGGGAACCGTGACGAGGACCGTCGCCCCATCCGCGGCATGGGGCTCAATGTATTGCCGCAACAACGCCACATCGTCCTCGACGTGTTCGATCACATCGAGAAAAAGAAACACGTCGAACAAACCCGTAACCATCGTCGCGTCGCGAACGAATGTTTCACCGGGGCGCAGCATGGGTTTCGCTGTTTCTTCATCCAGGTGGGCATCGACGCCAACAAGTTGGCAGGCGTTCAATGCCTCTCGAACGCGTCGTCCTGCGAACGCGTCGCCACAACCCACGTCGAGGATCCTGAGGTTCTCGCGTCCTGCGAGACCCTGGGAATTCAATAATCGGACGACAGAGTCCGCGCGTGAAAGTTCCCAGGGATGTCGGCGATCCAGATTGGTGCTTTTTTCGATGAGATCCATGACAAGTACTACGGTTTGCTTTTCTTAATCGATCGCCGTTTCCGAAGGTCGGCGTTGATGAGTACAAGCTCGGCAACGGTTTTCACCATGGAACCAATACCGATTTTCGAACCCGGCACGTCGGTCCATTTCTCAAGAGGAACCTCAACGATACGCGAGACAGGGATCGGCGGTGCCTCTGGTGAACCGATGGTGAGCCGCCCCAACAATTCGATGTCGAATCCCCAACGGGATACGAAGGCGTCGTTGAGAGCCCAGATCAATGTTGGGTTGACGCGAAAGAACTTGGCGCCGCACTGGGTATCGTAAGCCCGCCATTGCAAAACCATCGACGCAAGCGTGGCGAACACGCGGCCTGTGTAGTGCCTTGTCAGGTTGCGATCGATCGCGTAGCCGTGCAAGGCAACGCGCGAGCCGATGACGATGTCCGCAGCCCGAGCGCAGAAAATTTCCCAGAGGCGCAGCACCTCGTGGAGCGGTGTTGCGAGATCCGCATCAATGTAGGCAGCCTCTTTCGTTCCACCGGCGATGGCGATCCGCAATCCGGTGCGTACTGCCTCGGCTTTCCCGCCGTTCTTGAGGAGCGTGACTATACTAATTGACCCTGGAACTTCGAGGGCCATTTCTTGCAACACTTCTGCCGTGGCATCGGTGGATCCGTCGTTCACGAAAATGAAATGCAGGCGATCGGTATGGGTTCTCGCGAAGGCTACGAACCTGGAGGGTGGTAGTCGCGTCGATTCGTTGTAACACGGTACGACGATTGAAAGCCGTGAAGGGTTGATAGTCATGTTGACCCTGGCTCGGATCCCCGAATCCGCCAGACCCGAATAGCTGGACAGGTTGCAGGTGATTTACCGCCATCACCGAGCATCTTGACTACCTCGGCCCTGTATTCAAGCGCAAACTTCAGGCTCAATCGTTTCCCCGTACGGAACCCTCTTGGCATTTTAGCCTCTACTCGGTTGGCAGCCAACCCGCGGCAAGTTCAGGGAATGCCAGGCCGAGCCCCGGTAATAGATATTCTGTTGCGTTAATTCGGACCGAATCGTAAAACTCGTTCATGTCGGAAAATAGCACAGAGGCTGATCGGATTTCGCGCGAGGCCCGGTATTACGATAAAGAGTCCGACCATTTCGATCCCGCTACCACATTGGTCGATGAAAGTTTTCAAGCTCCCACTGCGGTAGCCAACCAGCATATCTTGTCGGAATTCGGTGACATCAGGGGCAAGCGCATCCTCGACTACGGTTGTGGTGTTTCAGAAGGTGGGGTGTACTTGGCGAAGCTTGGCGCCCGCGTGGTTGGAATGGATGTGTCGCCCGGTCAGCTCGCCAACGCACAACAATTGGCGGCGCGTCACGATGTCAAAATCGAAACTCGGCTGGTGACGGAGTCGCGGATTCCTGCGGACGACAACGAGTTCGATCTGATTTACGGCAACGGGGTCCTTCACCACGTACCGCTCGAAAGCGCTGTTCCCGAGTTGGCGCGCATCCTCAAGGCCGAAGGTAAAGGTTGTTTCATTGAGCCGTTGCCCTACAATCCGCTGATCAAAGTCTACCGCGCCCTGGCGACGCGGAATCGAACAGACGACGAGCGGCCTCTAGCCTGGAGCGACGTCGAGAATCTGAAAAAATATTTCTCCGAGGTCAGACACCGCGAGATGTGGTTGACCACGCAATCGGTGTTTTTGAAATTCTTCCTTGTTGATCGGGTTCATCCCAACACAGAGCGCTATTGGAAAAAGATTTTCACCGATGCGGAACGGCTTGAGTGGTTTTTTTCGCCATTAAAGAAAGCCGATGACTTGATACTCGAAGCCCTACCGTTCCTACGTCGCTTTTGTTGGGTTACCGTCATTACGACATCACTCCCCAAGAAGATCCCATTGGCGAATATTGATCCGCCCGCTTGAAAAAACCATGTCGAATGACCAAAATGAAGACGGGAACGGTCTTCCGCGATCGCCCGTCACGGACGAGGTCAATACCGTTTCAACCCCTCCGGTGGCTGAGATCGTTTCACCTCCGGTAGTCGGACAAACGCAGACGGATGTCGTACAAACTCTCAACCCGCCGACAATGGGTACCACTGTCGGCAATGTTGACGGACAGCGGGATTGGGTCGCCCCTGTAGTGGTGATGCTCGCGCGGCTGGCTCTCATAGGGTTCGGCATTGGATCTTTCGTCGGTAGTGTGCGATTGGGTGGTCATCCGACTCCATTTATGGTCAGCAACGTGCTGGAGGCCGGTGCGCGTTCTCGCCTTGTCCTGAGCATCTTGATTGGAACCGCTCTTGCCGTGTTCTCTGGTGCAATCACAATTCTGGCGACACGGATGTTTCGGCGCCGTTTCCTGTTGACGCGAATCGAATATCTTGATGGTTTGGCGCGTCGGTTGGCGCCGTTGGCGCTGCTTTGTTTCGTCCCATGGATTCTCCGACCGAAGAGCTGGGAAGGAAGAGATTTACCGTTTGTCGTGTTGGCTTTGATGTTTGGCGTTGCCGCCGAACAAACTGCCATTCTTTCGCTGAAAGCGCCGCCGGCATTGGGCCTTTGGGGGGCGGCTATGGCGGCGCAAATGAAACGCGGCGTGAAGGTTGTCGCGCGCTATCCAAGTATCTGGGTGTTGCTCGGGACGGCGGTATACGTGACGTTTTTCTCGGTCGCTACGATTCGCTATCACCGCTACTTGTACAGCACCAGCTTCGATCTCGCCTTGGAGGAGAACATCCTGTGGAACATTGTTCACGGCGGATATTTCTTCAGGGCGACTCCAATGCTTGGACCAACAGGAACCAGCTTCGGTCTACACGCCACGCTGTTCTCTTATCCGCTTGCCGGTATTTACGCGATGTGGCCTCGTACTGAGACCGTTCTCATCCTGCAAGCGGCGTTCATGGGTGGGGCGGCGTTGCCCCTTTATTTGTTGGCGCGTCGCAAACTTGGCGGCCCTGGAGCTGCCGCGGTTGCCATCTGCTACCTGCTTTACCCACCTTTGCACGGTGCCGCCCTTTACGACTTTCACTATCCTCCGCTTGCGCCATTTTTCATGTGGACGACCCTGTTTTTGGTGGAATCACGCCGGTACTGGCTGGCGATTCCATTTCTCCTGCTCACGCTCTCGATCCGCGAGGATATTCCGGCCGGTGTGGCCATTTTTGGCGTCTACCTGGCGTTTACTGGCGAGCGTCCGCGGGCAGGGCTCTGGCTCACTCTTTTGGGAACCGCGTGGTTCGTGACCTTGAAGTTCATTGTGATGCCACGTTACGCAGGACATGAAGCGTTTCTATATTTGTATGAGGGACTAGTCCCCCCTGGAACTGGCGGCGGGGGCTTCTCCGATGTCATAAAAACGGTCGTCAGCAACCCGTCATTCACGCTTGGAACTTTGCTCAACGGACAAAAGCTCGAATATGTATTGTTGTTGTTTGTGCCCTTGTTGTTTATTCCGTTACGTCGTCCGATCAGTCTTCTGTTGATTCTACCGGGTTTCATTTTCACGTTGCTGTCTGTCAACAATCTACCGCTCATTCAGATTTCTTTTCAATACACAACCCACTGGACGATGTATGTGTTCGTCGGACTCATTGCGGCCCTGTCTTGGATTCGCGACACAAAGGGTTTGGTGGCGGTCCAAGCTGCACTGCTTGGTTTGGCGTGTGCCACGTTTGCCTGCAGTTACCAGTTCGGAGGATTGTTCCAACAGCAGACCGTGAAAGGTGGATTTGGGGCCTACAAATTTACCTTCACTGCCGAGGACGAGAAACGGAGAGAGGCATTTGCTGAGCTAGCTGCGAAAGTTCCGCCCAAGGCGAGAATTTCAAGCGCGGAGAACCTGGTTCCACATTTCGCGCACAGAAAAAAAGCCTACACGTTGCGTGTTGGAATTTTCGACGCTGACTACATCATGTTTTCCGTCTACACCAGTGGACAGGAGGCAACAACGCTCAGGTCGGCGCTTGAGAACCGTTTTGGAATTATCGAAATCAATTCCCACTTCGGTCTTGCAAAGCGTGGGTACGACAAATCGCTCAATGCAGATTTCTTGAAGCGGCTCTGACGTGGCTTCAGTTGCGAGGATCCGGGTTGCCGCCGGTTCTTCCTCCCAGGTTCTTGACATCGTCGACGGCGTACAGAGGGCGCCGCTTAACTTCCTCGTAAATGCGTCCTACGTATTCGCCAAGAATCCCAGTGACGATCAGCTGGGCTGTTGATGAGAACGCAACCAGTACCATTAGCGCCGTCCAACCTGGGACCGTTGCGCGGTTGGTGAAAAAGGAATAAACGGCCCACCCCGCTGCTCCGACAGCGAATACACCGGCGATAGAACCTAGCCATATCGCCAATTGCAGCGGCGCCGTGGAAAACGAAGCGATTCCGTCAATTGCGAAACGTACCATCTTGCGCAGCGGGTATTTGGTCTCACCTGCAAATCGGCGTGCTCGTTCGTATTCCACCGCGGTCTGTTTGAAACCCACCCACACCACCATGCCGCGTACAAAACGGTGCTTCTCTCGCAGGGACCGTAATGTGAGTACCACCTTGCGGCTCATCAGGCGAAAGTCGCCCACGTCCACCGGAATCGAAAATCCGGTTAAACGTCTCAATAGGCGGTAGAACACAGCGGCAGTGAGTCTCTTGAACCACGATTCGCCGTGGCGTTTGGTGCGGACCGCGTAGACTACATCCGATCCGGCGCGCCATTTTTGTATCATCTCGACCACCACTTCCGGAGGATCTTGTAGATCCGCATCCATCACCACGACAGCGTCGCCGTCGGCGTAATCGATGCCTGCGGTGATCGCGATTTGATGTCCAAAGTTGCGTGAGAGCCCCACCACCTTGTAACGGTCATCGCGGGAGGCCATTTCGTTCAGTATTGCCCGCGAGCGATCCCGGGATCCATCGTCGACGAGTACCACTTCCCACGTCACGTCGAGAGGATCTAGAAGTTCACGAATGCGTCGGTCGAGTTCGCCGAGCGTCTGCTCTTCGTTGAACACAGGCAGCACCAAGGACAACAAGGGCCGCGACGTAAGTTCAGACATGGTCACTATTTTCAGCAAAACTCGGTTAAAAACAACACCGAAGTACGACTTGTAGCGTCCGACGAGGCGGTCGCTTTGGTCAAGTTTTCTTGGGTACCATTCTGGGTAGGCTTGATTCGGATCGACTTAGGCGCACAGCTCATCAAGTGCAACGGTGACCCAGACTGGCTCCTTTTGTCTCGCGGCTACGAAAACCTCTCAGTCGCGTAGGCGCTTTCTGTCGACGAACCCCGATTCGTACTACGAGTTCGCCGCTGACTTAAGCGCTGGTTTTAGCCTTATTTCGTGAATAAGATGGGGGTTGGAGGCTTCGTTCCGCAGCCAAGCTCTCAAATGTCTGCCTGGATCTCGTGCATTGCACGCGTTACCTCACCATCCCACTGAATCTGCAAATGATGTCAGTGGAATGGTGAGTCGGTCGTATCCGACAAGAACTCGACTACTGCCGGATGTCAGTACGACGAAATCGACTAGTCAAATAAGCGCTTCTGTTTGGTTGCTATGGTCGAGGGAAATACGACTGCCACAATGAGCCCGCATTGCACGTAAAGATGTCCACGCGTCCGGGTCCCCATGACACTGCGGAAGTTCCGCAGTTGGGCTGCGTGATGTCCATATCCGTCCACGTGTCGAGCCAAGTACCATCGAACCACAGGTGCTTTGTCTTACCATCTGAGCCCCGACCAAAGATGTCCAATCGCCCAGGTCCCCATGAGGCCAGCCCAGGGTCTCCTGTGAAGTTGCCGCCCACGTTATTGAATCCAGTCTGGCTGGGTCCCCAACCATTCTCGTAGTACTTATGATAGTAGCTATTTCCGCCGCCTCGAACGATTACGTCGATACGCCCGGATGCCCAGGAAACGGCAGCCGGAGCGGATGTCAGAACACCTCCAAGGGACTCGCCGGTTCCCCAGCCACTGTGGTACCATTTGTGCCAAAGCGTGTTGTCACTGGCCCTTGCAAAAAGGTCGAGTCTGTTCGATCCCCAGGACGCCACTGCTGGCGAGGATGTAATGTTTGAAGCGATAAGAGACCAACCCGAACCCCAGGTGGCGCCGTCGTAGAAGCGATGCCAAAGCGTGTTGTCGGTGGCGCGAGCGAAGACGTCCATTCTTGCCGAATTCCAAGAAACCGAGGCTGG